>JAWVFM010000375.1:0-4480 GCA_033856015.1 Solirubrobacterales bacterium | reverse complement strand
AGGGCGAGCGTGGCGGTGGTCATCGCGTCCTCGTCGGACTGGCCGCGGCGGATGGGGAAGGCGCCGAGCCGGGACAGGAGCCAACCCTGCCAGCGCTTCTCGAAGAGCTCGACCTTGGCGACGAACTGGATCCGCCGGCGCATCGGCAGGAAGGCGCCGATCACGAACGGGTCGAGGAAGCTGCGGTGGTTCGAAGCGACGATCAGGCCGCCCTTGACCTTGGCGTGCTCGCGCCCGTGGCGGGCCAGGCGAAACCAGATGAGGAACGCCGGCACGAGGACAAGGCGCGCAAGCGTGTAGAGGATCGGGTTGACCCCGCGCTCGCGCGCGAAGCGGTGATAGCGCTCAAAGCGCTCGTCGCTGATCACTCCGTCCGTGCGCGGCGGCGCGGACGCGCGTGGCGCTTCCATGCCCATGCCTACACGTGTTCGGGCAGGCGGTTACTGCCTGCAATCACCAGGCTGCCCACACCAGCTCGCGGAGCTCGTCGGCACCGGGCGGGTCCGGCGTCATCGCGAGCTCCGGACGAGCCAGCATCGCCTCGACCGCGGCGTCGACCCCGCCCTCCTCGGCCCCGAGCTCCCGGAGCCGCCAGGGGCCTCCGCCGAGGCCCTCGATCCGCGCGCCCAGTTCCGCGACGCTCGTCCCGAGCGCGGCCGCGAGCGCCTTCATGGCGGCGGGGGCCCGCTCGACCATCGCCTCCATCGTGCGCGGCAACATCGCCGCGTTGGTCTCCGCGTGCGGAATCGAGAGCGCCCGCACGAGGGTCTGGCAGACCACGTGGTGCAGGCCGAAGAGCGCCGAGTCAAGCGCCCAGGCCGAGAGCACGGCGCCGGCGGTCAACGCCACCACGTCGCGCTTCGGCGTTGCCTGGTCGAGGGCCTTGGCGATCAGCTCCGCGCCACGCAGCGCGGCCATGGTGGCGACCGGGTTCGAGAGCGGCGTGGAGAGGCTGTCCGCGCCGTGGGCCAGCGCGTTCATGGCGCTGGCACGAAGCTCGGGCTCCGGCAGCGTCGTCATCCACTCGGGGTCGCAGACGGCCAGGACCGGGCGGACGAGCCGCGACGCCCGATGGCCCTCGGGAAGCCGGTGGATCGCGGTGATCTCGGCGCCCGAGAGCGTGGTCGGGATCGCCGCAACGCGGGCGCCCTTCACCGCCGCGATCGCCTTCGCGGTGTCGATCACGCGTCCGCCGCCGAGGGCGACGATCGCCGAGCCGCGCACGGAGTCCACGAGCGACCCGGCAACCTGGTCCACGGGACCGCGCTGCACCTCGTGCACCGCGCTGGCCTGCCTCGCGAGCTCGAGGGGCGCCTGCGCCAGGGCTCGCGGGGTGGTGATCAGCTCGAAGCCGTCGAGGCCGCTGCCGCTCACGAGCTCCGGGGCATCCTCGAGCGCCCCGGTTCGCACGACGATCGTCCGCTCACCGTCGCGCCACGTGAACTCACTGCCGCCTGGCAGGGTGGAGAGGTCTGGACGTCGTGCCTTGGCCAAGAGCCCGCCCCCGGACTTGAACCGGGAACCTTTCGCTTACAAGGCGAATGCTCTGCCAGTTGAGCTAGGCGGGCGTGAGGCCGAGCCTAGCGGTCATCTCGGGGACGCCGAGCGGACCGCTTCAGATGATCACCTCGCGCGCCGTGATGTGGAGCCCGACCTTGCGCTTGACGCGCTGCAGGGCGTTGTCGACCGTCTTCGTGTCGCACTCCAGGCGCTCGCCGATGATCTCGTAGCTGCAGCCGTCGAGGTAGAGGGAGAGGACATTCGACTCCAGCTCCGAGAGCACGCTCGACAGGCACGACACCAGACTCGCAAGCTCCTCGCTCGCGATGACCCGCTCGGAGGGGTCCTCGCTGATGGGTCCCGGGAGGACGTCCTCCAGAGTCGTCTCGCCGTCGCCGGCGGGCGACTGAGCGAACGACACGTACTGGTTGAGGGGTGCGTGCTTGTTGCGGCTCGCGGTCTTCACCGCGGTGATGATCTGGCGAGTGATGCAGAGCTCCGCGAAGTTGCGGAAGCTGGACTCGCGGTCCGTGCGAAAGTCGCGGATCGCCTTGTAGAGGCCGAGCAGTCCCTCCTGGATCAGGTCGTCGGACTCGCCGCCGAGCAGGAAGTACGACGAGGCCTTCAGCCTCACGAACCCGCGGTAACGCTTGACGATGCGGTCGTACGCATCGGCGCTGCCGCGCTTGGCGAGAGCGACGAGGTACGTATCCTCAAGCTCTGGTTGAGCGTCAGTTCGAACCTTGCGGGCCGTTGCCGTGGCGACGGATGCAGGCGCGATCGTCGAGACTTCCTGGGTAGGTATAGCCACCGGTTTCCTCCGTGAGTCGGAACTTTGGTGGCGCCATGGCCTCCCCTAGGCGCCCTCTCCTCTGGATGAATGGAAGAGAGACTCTCTCGACCTTTACTTCACCCTTATGCGCGGCAGTCTATGCGCACGGGCGTAGTTCTGTCAACCCCGCGGGCACAATCTGCAATTCACGTTGCAGATCCAGCCCTCCGTCCGGAGGGCCTGTTAGCGATCGCCCGCCAGTTCAGGCCAGCCCGCGCTGGCGGACGACCTCGAAGAGGAGGACGGCGGCGGCAGCGGCCACGTTGAGCGATCCGACCTGGCCGCGCACGGGGATCGAGATCAACGCGTCGCAGCAACCAGCCACCCGCGGGCGGAGCCCCTCCCCCTCGCTGCCGAGCACCAGCACCACCTTCCCGGTCAGGCTCGCCTGCGTGTAGAGGCCCTCCGCGCCGGCCTCGGCGCCGTAGATCCAGGCGCCTTCCTGCGTCGCGGCCTGCAGCCAGTCGGCGAGGTTCCTGACCCGGGCGATCGGCAGGTGCTCGACGGCCCCGGCCGACGTCTTGCAGGTCGCCGCGGTGACCGCCGCTGCCCGCCGCTGCGGGATCACGACCCCGGTGGCGCCCGCCGCTTCCGCCGAGCGGCAGATCGCCCCTAGGTTTCGCGGATCCTGGATCTGGTCGAGGGCGACGACGAGCGCCGCGTCGGTGGAGAGCAGCGAGCTCGGGTCCGCGTACGGATACGGGTCGACCTCGGCGACGATCCCCTGGTGGTCAGGCGAGCCGGCGAGGCGCGTCAGCTCCTCGGTTCCGACGTCCTGGGCTGTGATGACCCTGTGCACGCGTCGCCGCCCGCGGCGTGCCTCGGCCACCGGGCGGCGGCCGTAGACGATCTCGAGCGAGGCCACGCCTACCTGCGGACCAGGCGGGGGCCGTCCGCCGTGTCGCGGATCTCGAACCCCTGTGACGCGAGCTCTTCACGCAGCGCGTCGGCGCGCTCGAAGTCCCGCGCTGCGCGCGCCTCCTCACGCTGAGCGAGGAGCTTCTCGGCCTCGCCGTCATCGATCGCATCCTCGGTCGCGAGCGTGCCGAGGCCCACGATGTCGAGCAGCTCGGCGACCGCGGCGCGGGCGCCGGGAACGGGCTCCTTGTTCGCGTCCACGACCAGGCCGAAGAGGGCGCTCATCGCCCGCGGGGTGTTGAAGTCGTCCGCGAGCGCGCCCGCGAAGTCCTCCCGAGCGGCGGCAACGCGAGCATCCTCGGCGCCTGGGACCTGCGGCGAGGACCGGAAGAAGTCGCGAAAGCGCTCGGTCCTGGCGACCGACTGCCGCAGCGCCTCCTCCCCGAACGCGAGCGGCTGGCGGTAGTGGCCCGAGATCAGGTAGTCCACGACGGCCTCCGCGCCAAATGCCTCGATGGCGTTGTGCAGCAGGAAGAAGTTGCCCTCCGATTTGGACATCTTGTCCTCCGCGCCGGCGATCACCATGCCGTTATGCATCCAGATCTCCGCGAGCGGCCGGTCGCGGCCGGCAACCGTCTGCGCGATCTCGTTCTCGTGGTGCGGGAACACCAGGTCCGAGCCGCCACCGTGGATTGCGAACGGGAGGCCGAGCTCCTGCTCGGCCATCGCCGAGCACTCGATGTGCCAGCCGGGCCGCCCGCGCCCCCAGGGCGACTCCCATGAGGTGTCCTCATCCGGCTTCGTCGCCTTCCAGAGGGCGAAGTCGAGGGCGTCCTCCTTGAGGCTGGCCGAGCCCGCCTCCTCACCCTGGTCCATGTCGTCCGGGTTGCGATTCGACAGCGACCCGTAGCGGTCGAAGCTCCGGACTCGGAAGTACACGTCGCCTCCCGACTCGTAGGCGTGCCCACGCTCGATCAGAGCCTCGATCAGGTCGATGATCTGGGCGACGGAGTCGGTGGCGAGCGGCTCGGCGTCCGGCCGGCCGAGGCCGAGCGCGTTCGTGTCCTCGACGTAGAGCCGCAGCATTTCGCTCGCGAGCTCCGCCGAGCCGACTCCGGCGACCGCGGCCGCCGCGTAGATCTTGTCGTTGACGTCGGTGACGTTGAAGACGAGCCGGGTCGCATAGCCCTCGCTCTCGAGAAAGCGCCGCAGGAGCGTGAAGGCCACGAACGGGCGAGCGTTCCCGATGTGGATCCGCCCGTATACGGTCGGCCCGCAGGCGTAGATGCC
>JAWVFM010000374.1:0-4025 GCA_033856015.1 Solirubrobacterales bacterium | reverse complement strand
GAGCCTCGACGTCACCGGCCCCCACCTCCAGAAGGCGCTTCCCCCCTCGCTCGACGGGATGTACTTCACCCACCCCGGCGAGGGCGAGTTCTGGGACGCCGGCGCGCTCACCGTGAAGCGACGCGGGCCGGTCACGATCACCGTCACGGCGTCGCAGCCGCCGCTGCTGTCCCGGCTGGCCGGCGCCCACCGGCGCGTCTGGCTCGGGACGCTCGCGGCCACGCGGGTCGCGGCCACGCACACCCTTCCTCTCAAGCAAAGCTGTGGTCAGTACGTCGACCACTACACGCTGAACGCCGCCGAGCGATGACCGGCAACTCGCCCGGCTACCCTCGGAGCTGATGTCGAACCCCGTCGAGACCAGGCCAAAGCCCGCGCCCATCGTGTTCGTCGGCGGCACGGGGCGCAGCGGCACGCACATCATCGCGCAGCTCCTGTGCCGCAACGTCGACATGGCGCTCATCCCGGTCGAGACCCGCTTCCACTCCGACCCCGGCGGCTTCCCGGACCTGCTCACCGGCAAGGTGACCAAGGCCCAGTTCGTCAAGCGCCTGCGCGGCTTCTGGTGGAAGGGCTTCCAGACCAACCGCTTCCGCGGCCTCCACCGGCTGATGGACCAGTCCCGCTTCGACGCGGCGGTCGCGGCCTTCGAGTCCGGCTACGACGCCGACCGCGAGGCGGCCTGCAGACAGCTCTTCTACGACCTCCTGTGGTGGCGCACGGAGCGCAAGGAGGCGGTCGGCATCGTGGAGCAGAGCTGCGACACGATCGCCGCGGGCGGCACGCTCGCGACCCTCTTCCCGGAGGCGCGGTTCGTCCACGTGGTCCGCGACGGACGCGATGCGTCGGCCTCGCGCGTTGCCCAGACCCGCAGGCTCGTGCATCCGCGCACCCGCCTCGAGGGCATGCGGTGGTGGGAGAACCGGATCAGGCGGATCGCCGCCGGCTCCGACCAGATCCCCCCGGATCGCCTCCTGGAGGTCTCCATCGACGAGCTCGTCGCGGCGCGCGACTCGCAGGTCCTCCACCCGCTCTGCCGGTTCGCCGGGGTTGGAACCGGCCATCGCGTCCGGCGCTTCTACCGGCTCCGCATGAGCGCCGAGCGCGCCAACCAGGGCCGCTGGCAGGTGGGCATCTCGCCGCGCCGTGCCGCGGCCATCGAGCGCGAGTACGAGGCCGTCCTGCAGCGCCTCGAGGCAGCGAACGTCAGCTTCGCCCCGCTGCTGCGGCGCTCCTTCGAGCGCTCGCGAAGCGTGGCGGCCGATGATCTTGCGCCGCTCCCCTACGTCGACGTGCCGATCCAGGGACGGGCCGTGTGAGCGGCGGGACCGTCGAGACGCCGCCGCTCGTCTTCGTCGGCGGCACCGGGCGCAGCGGGACGCACGTGGTGGCCAACATCCTCGGCCACCACAGCCGGTTCCACATGGTCCCGATCGAGTGCCGCTTCCACTGCAACCCGGGCGGCCTTGCCGACGTGGTCGAGGGCGACGCAACGCCCGCCGAGTTCCTCGGGAAGCTCCGAGGGTTCTGGTGGCAGCGCGCACGGCTTGGCGAGCGCGTGATGGTGGGCGCGCGGGCGCGGATCGGGCGGCACATCGCCGAGTCCGCCGACGACGGGAAGGTCCGCGGCCTCCACAAGCTGATGGAGCGCGAGCGCCTGGAGGCGGCGGCCAGGGCGTTCGAGGCGGGGGCGGACGACGATCTGCTGATGGCCTCTCGCAACCTCTTCTACGACCTCCTCGGCCCGCTCGCGGCTGAGGCGGGCAAGCCGGCGCTGGTGGAGATGAGCTGCTTCACGATCGCCGCGGCGCCCGCGCTCGGGCGCATCTTTCCGGAGGCCCGCTTCGTCCACGCCGTGCGCGACGGGCGCGACGCCGGCGCCTCCAAGGTCGCCAAGCGCCAGAAGGCCCACCACCCGAGCGACGTGCGCGAGGGCATCGACTGGTGGGAGGGCCGCATGCGGACCGCGGAGGCGGGCGTGCGCGGGCTGGACGACCCCGGCCGGCTGCTCACCCTCAGCCTGGACCGGCTGGCGCACGGCGATCGTGACGCCGCATACGGCTCGCTCCTGGAGTTCCTCGCCATCGACGACGAGCCCGGGATGCGGCGGTTCTTCGAGGACGAGGTGTCGAGCGGCGCTGCGCACCGCGAGCGCTGGAGGGAGGGCCTGAGCGAGGCCGAGCAGGAGGAGGTGACCGAGCTCTACGAGGAGAGCCTTGACCGGCTCGAGTCCCAGGGCGCGTCCTCCGTGCCGGTGCTTCGCCAGGTGCTCGCGGCTTGACCTCGAGGCCCGCACCGACGTTCATCGGCGGGACCGGTCGCAGCGGCACCCACGTCCTCGCCCGGCTCCTCGATCGCCACCCGCAGCTCGCGTCGGTGCCGATCGAGGCGCGCTTTCACTGCAACGTCCGCGGCATGCCCGACCTGCTTGGAGGGCGTGTCTCGCTCGAGGGCTACGTCGAGAAGCTGCGGGGCTTCTGGTGGCACCGGGTCCGCGTCGACGACCAGCCGCGCGGCCTCTACAACCTGATGCCGCGCGCGCGGTTCGACGCGGCGGTCGCCGAGTTCGAGGCCGGCTACCGCGACGACCCGGTCGGCGCCTGCAGGCAGCTCTTCTGGGGACTGCTCGGGCCCTGGGCGGAGGGGGCGGGCAAGCCGCGGCTCGTCGAGATGAGCTCGCACAACATCAAGGAGGCGCAGACGCTCCGCCGCCTCTTCCCCGATGCTCGCTTCGTCCACGCGGTCCGCGACGGCCGCGACGCCGCGTCGTCGGTGACCACGAAGACGTGGGGGCCTGACGACGTGATCTCGGCCATCGGCTGGTGGGCCGACCGGCTGCGGGCGATCGAGACGGGGGTGCGCGCGGAGGAGGACGGCACGGAGTTCCATCTGCCGGCCGATCGGCTGGGGGTGACCGTGCTCGACGAGCTCGTCGCGGACGACGGGGACGCGGCCTATCGTGCGCTGCTGGACCACGTGGGCGTCGAGGATGCCCCGGAGATGCGCGCGTTCTTCGAGTCCGAGATGAGCGCCGCCACCGCCAACCACGGGCGATGGGCGGCTGGGCTTGGAGCGTTCGGCCGCCGGCGAGTCCGGCGCCGGTACGAGCGGACGCTGGCGGCGCTCGAGGCGGAGGGCAACCACGCCGCCCCGCCGCTGATCGCCGCCTACGAGAAGCATGGCTGAGCAGGCCAAGCGGATCCTGTTCGTGACCTCGAACGGGACAGGGCTTGGCCACCTGACGCGCTCGATGGCGATCGCGCGCCGCCTCGGCCCCGGGATCGAGCCGCTGGTCCTGACCCTCTCGGCCGCGGCCCCGGTGGTCGCCGAGCAGGGCTTCCCGGTCGAGTACGTGGCCTCCCACTCCACGCCGGGTGCCGGGTCCTCGTGGCGCTGGTCGCGCCGGCTTCGCGGCCGCCTGCGGGCGGTGTTCGCCGAGGCCCGTCCCGACGCCCTCGTCTTCGACGGCGTGCACCCCTACGAGGCGCTCCTCGGGGCGCTCGGCGCCGCGCCGGGCATGCACCGGGTCTGGTGCCGGCGCCCGATGTGGCTGCCGGGCTCGAACCTCGGTGCGCTCGAGCGTGAGCGGTTCTTCGACGCGGTGCTGGAGCCGGGCGAGCTGGCCGAGGCCGAGGACCGCGGCCCCACGGTCGCGCGCCGCGACCGCGCCCGTCGCGTGGGGCCGATCGTCTTCTGCGAGCAACGCGACCTGCTGGCCCGCGCCGACGCCGAGCGCGAGCTCGGCCTCGAGCCGGGGCGCCTGAACGTCCTCGTCAGCCTGGGGCAGGGCGCGGAGGTTCACGACGCTGCGGCGCGGAGCCTGCGCGCGCTCGCCGGCCGCGAGGGAGTCCAGGTCGCGGCGCTCTCGTCGGCCATCGGCGAGCTGGGCGAGCTGGGCGAACGCGTCGTCCACCTGCGCGCGACGTACCCGATGAGCCGCTACTTCCACGCGTTCGACGTCGCCATCGCCGCCTGCGGCTACAACGCGTTCCACGAGCTCGTCCGCTTCGGCGTCCCCACGCTCT
>JAWVFM010000373.1:0-3571 GCA_033856015.1 Solirubrobacterales bacterium | reverse complement strand
CGACATCTCGCTCGGGCGCTCGCGACGCAGGCCGCGGCTCCTGCTCGTCGAGCCGAACCTGGTCGCGACGCACGCCGAGCTCGGTGGCGGCCCGGATGCGTTCCTCGAGTGGGTCGCGCTCCACGAGACGACGCACGCTCTCCAGTTCGGGGCAGTCGACTGGCTTCGCCCGCATATGTCGGGAATGCTCGACGAGCTCATCGCGGCGAGCTCGGCCGGCCTCGACACCGGCAAGCTGAAGGCGCTCGCCCGGCGGCTGGTGACCTCGGACCCGCGCCAGACCGTGAGGGCGATCCTGCGCGGCGAGCTGGCCACGGCCCTCGTGGGGGGCGAGCAGGGCGAGGTGCTCGAGCGCCTGCAGGCGACGATGGCGGTGGTCGAGGGCTACGCCGAGCACGTCATGGACCGCGCCGCCCCCGAGCGCGCCGAGGAGTTCGCTGTCCTCCGGCGCGGCATCGACGAACGCCGGCAGGGACGCGGTGGCCTGGGGGAGGCCGTCGCGCGCATGCTCGGCCTTGAGCTGAAGATGCGCCAGTACGTGCTCGGCAAGGCCTTCTGCGACGCAATCGAGGCCAGGGCGGGAATCGCGGGCCTGAACGGCGTCTGGGATTCACCTGATGCCCTCCCCTCTCCGGCCGAGCTCGAGGCGCCGGACACCTGGCTCGCGCGCCGCGGCGCAGTCGCTGCGGCCTGAGCGCAGCCCCGGGCTCTGTAACCCTCCGGAGGGCCGGGAGTACAAACAGGTGTTCGTGTTGCTACACTGAACATTGTTAGTAGTAAGAACATTAAGAAGAGACCCATTCGAGAGGGGTTTGAGACAGATGGCAGCCAACGCCACCAGCTCAACTAAGAGCACCAGCACCACCAACACATCCACCACGACCAAGCAGGCCCAGGCCAAGCCGGACGCGGTCGAGTACGTCCGCCAGACGGCGGAGCGCACCGTCGACCTTCCCGTCGGCGCGGCACTGACCGTCGTTGACCGGTTCAACGAGATCGTTGAGCCCTGGACCTCCCGCAAGGCAGCCGAGAGGGAGCTCAAGAGCTTCCGGACGCAGGTCACGCGTGAGTTCAGCAAGCTCGAGCGCCGCGGCGCGAGCGCCCGTCGCAAGGCGACCCGCCAGGTCCGCACGACCCGCAACCGTGTCGAGCGCGACATCAACAAGCGCCGCCGCTCGGTCGAGACCGCGGTCAAGCGCAACCGGACCGAGGTGACGAAGCGATTCCGCGACGTCGAGGGCAACCTCAAGAAGGCCCAGACCACCGTTTCGGAGCGCGTCTCCAGCCTGGTCTAGGCGACCTTAGCCCGGCCGCCGCTCGAGAGGTGCGGCTGCCGGAGGGATCTGCCGGCACACATACCTCGCCGGCAGACATAGCAACCTCTCCTCCCCGACCGACGGGCCCACAGATGGGCCCGTTGGTCATTTCATAGGCGTATGTGAGGACCTTTAGGTCCGACAGCAGCAGGTAAAGGAATGAGGAGCTTTAGCTCCGAAAGCAGCATGTAAGGACGCCGAAGGCGTCCGCAAGTAATTCAACGGAGCACCACAACCCCGTCCTGCGACAATCCACCCAATGCCCAACCCCACGACAGAGGCGATCACGGACGCGCTGCGCGCCGTGATCGACCCGGAGCTCCGGCGCTCGATCGTCGAGCTCGGGATGGTCCGCTCGATCGAGATCGGGGACGCCGGAGAGATCGACGTCGTCGTCTCGCTGACGACCCCGGGCTGCCCGATCCGCAACCACTTCCAGCAGGCCGTGGTCGAGCGCGTCTCGGCGCTCGAGGGCGTGAGCCGCGTCGGAGTCTCCTTCGACGTCCTCTCCGACGAGGAGAAGCGCGGCCTCCAGGAGGCGCTCGGGCGCGGCAAGCTGCCGCAGGGCGCCCTGGCCCAGGTCAAGAACATCGTGTGCGTCGCCTCCGGCAAGGGCGGTGTCGGCAAGTCCACGCTGACCGCGAACCTCGCCGCCGCCCTCGCGGTGGACGGCCAGGCGACCGGGGCGCTCGACGCCGACGTCTACGGCTACTCGATCCCTCGCATGCTCGGCCTCTCCGGCCGCCCGCAGGTGAATGCCGAGCGCAAGATCCTGCCGCTCGACGGGCCCGCCGGCGTGAAGGTCATCTCGATCGGCTTCTTCGTCGAGGAGAACGCCGCCGTGGTGTGGCGCGGGCCGATGCTCCACAAGGCGATCCAGCAGTTCCTCGAGGACGTCGACTGGGGCGAGCTCGACTACCTGCTCCTGGACCTGCCTCCCGGCACGGGAGACGTCTCGATGACCCTCGCCCAGCTCCTGCCCCAGGCGAAGATGCTGATCGTCACCACGCCTCAGCCGGCGGCGCAGTCGGTTGCGGCGCGGGCCGCCGAGATGGCCGCCAAGGTGGACCTCGAGCTGCTGGGCGTCGTCGAGAACATGTCCGGCTTCACAACGCCCGACGGCCAGCGCTTCACGATCTTCGGCGAGGGCGGCGGACAGCTGCTCGCCGACGAGCTGGACGTGCCGCTGCTCGGCAAGGTGCCGCTCTCCGAAGAGCTTCGCCTCCACGCGGACTCCGGCGAGCCGCTCGTCATCGCCGACCCGGACTCTCCTGCGTCGCAGGCGATCCGCCAGGCCGCACGGGGCATCGTCGCCGCCACGCCTCAGGAGTTGCCGGTGATGCAGGCGCCGCCACCCGTCGCCATCCCCGCCGGTGCCGTCAGCGGCACCGAGCTGCCCGTCGTCCAGTAGGAACGCGGTCGCGGCGAATCAGCCGCAGTACGCGTAGGCACGCATCCTGCCGGCCTGCCTGGGCCCGAGGTTGAACGCCTTTGCGGTCCAGACCTGCTTCGCCGGGCTGCGCAGCGCGGACACGACCAGCGCCGGGTCGAAGTTGGACCTGTCGAAGGCCGTCCTGAAGCCGCCGAAACGCACCGCCGTGCCGCTCGGGCACCTCGCCTTCGCGGTCGAGTGCGAGCCCCCGGCGACCTTGACCTCGCCGACGGCCGTGGAGAGCCGCGGGGAGCTACCGCAGTAGGCGAGCGCGGTCAGCCTGCCGGTCTGGACCTTCGCGTGGGTTCGCTTGCCGAAGGTGTAGCCGCGGATCCGCCACACCCTTGGGGCGAGCAGGCGCTCGCGAGAGATCACCACGCGGGGGCTGCCGTGACGCGAGAACTTGACGCGCGCGCCGCCCAGAAGGACCTTGGTCCCGCGCGGGCAGGTGGCGGTGGCGGTCGCCGAGGAGCCGGTGCTGACCTGCCTCGAGTCGGTCGCCGTGATCGGCGGCTTGGGCCGCCGAGAGCAATAGGCGATGGCCGTGATCCTCCCCTTCCTCGGACCGCCGTTGACCCCGGTGACCGTCCAGGCGCCGTGCTTGCGGGCAAGGGCGGACGGCACGACCTGAGCCTTCCGCGGGGCGTCGGGGTGAAACGACGCGCTGAAGCCGGCGGGACCGGCCGACCGGCCGCGTGGACACCGGGCGAACGCCTTGTTCTTCGAGTACGGGCCCTGCGGCTTGGGCGCGGCGGGAACCGAGGCGCTCCCGCTGACCTCACGCGAGCTCTTGGCCGCGGCGGCCAGGCCCGCAGAGCCCGCC
>JAWVFM010000372.1:0-3642 GCA_033856015.1 Solirubrobacterales bacterium | reverse complement strand
GGGCGCTCGGAGCGGGTGGAGGACATTTTCGACCGCACCGTGGTCGAGTTCTTCTACCGCTACTGGTTCCGCGGCGAGGTCGAGGGGATCGAGAACGTGCCGGACGACGGGGGCGCGCTGCTCGTCTCCTACCATTCCGGCGCGCTCCCGCCTGTCGCCGCGATGATCGCGAAGGCGATCCGCGAAGAGCATCCCCGCGGGCGCCCCCTCCACATCACGGTCGAGCACTTCTTCAAGGGCTACCCGGGCTTCTCGATGTTGATCCCGAAGATCGGCTGCGTGGCGGCTCACCCGGCGAACGTCCACCGGCTCCTCTACGACGAGCGCCAGCTCGTCCTCGTCTTCCCCGAGGGCCGCAAGGGCACGGAGAAGCTCTACCGGGACCGGTATCGGCTGCGGCGGTTCGGACGTGGCGGGTTCGTCGAGGCCGCGATCCGCGCTGAGGCCAAGCTGGTGCCGGTCTGTGTCGTCGGCGCCGAGGAGGCCGCGCCGATCTTCGCCCACGTCAACTTCATGAAGCGCATGACCGGGCTCATCTACTTCCCGATCACCCCGAGCTTCCCGTGGCTCGGCCCGCTCGGGATGCTCGGCTACCTCCCGGCCAAGTTCAAGATCCGCTTTCTCGAGCCCATCGACACCGCCGACCTCGGCGGCCCGGATGCCGTCCACGACAAGGCGCTGGTCCAGACCGTCTCCCAGGAGATCCGCGCTCGCATCCAGGAGAACCTTCACGACATGCTCGCCAAGCGCAAGTCGGTCTGGTTCGGGTAGGTAGGTGCCGATGACAGCGGCACGCCGCATCCTGGTCACCGGGATCTCGAGCTACTGGGGCGGCCGGCTGGCGCAGGCCCTCGAGGGGTTCGAGAGCGTCGAGGCGATCATCGGGGTGGACGTGCGCGAGCCCAAGCGCGAGCTTGAGCGCACCGAGTTCGTGAAGGTGGGCAATCAGCACTCGCTGCTTCAGCGGATCGTCCGCGCCGCGGAGATCGACACGGTGATCGACACCCGCCTCCTGGTCAACTCGGTGACCGCGTCCGCTCGCTCCACCCACGAGAACAACGTCATCGGGACGATGAACATCCTCGCCGCGTGCGAGGGGGAGAGCTCGCCGGTGAGGCGCTTCGTGTTCAAGAGCTCGTCGCACTGGTACGGCTGCGAGCAGGACGACCCGGCTTTCTTCACGGAGTCGATGCGGCGCAAGCATCCCCCGCGAACCGGGCTGGAGCGCGACATCAGCGAGGCCGAGAGCGCGGTGGCCGACTTCGCACGCCGCCACCCGGCGGTCGACGTCACGGTCCTGCGTTGCACGAACGTGCTCGGGCCGGACGTCGACACGGCCTTCACCCGGCTGCTCGGCCTCCCGGCGGTCCCCATGGTGCTCGGCTTCGACCCGCGGATCCAGTTCGTCCACGAGGACGACGTGGTGCACGCGCTCGAGCATGCGGCGCTGCACGAGATCCCGGGCGTGTACAACGTCGCCGCGGACGGCGTCCTCGCGTTGAGCGAGTCGATCAGCCTCGCCGGCAAGCTTGCGCTTCCCGTCATCCCGCCGTACGGCGCCGGCCTTCTCGCCGGACCGCTTCGGCGCCTCGGCGTGCGGGTCCCGGACGAGATGTGGAATCTGCTGCGGTTCGGGCGGGGCCTCGACAACCGTTCCTACAAGGCGGCCGGCTTCGAGTACGGCTACACGACGCGCGAGACGGTGCTGCGCCTCGCCGAGCACCTGCGCCTGAACCCGGTCATGCGCGGGGTCGAGCACGGTTACCGCTATGAGCGCGAGGTCGAGGAGTTCCTGCGCTGGAGCCCGCACGTGCGTCGCAACCGCGAGTCCGAGGGAGATCGCGAGCCGCTCGGGATCTAGGCGCGCAGGGCGGCGTTCGGACGGGCCGGGTCCGCAAACCGGTTTGCACGGCCGAGCCGCCGCGAGGCGGCGACCTTCAGGCTCCCTACACTGAGCGCGTGGGACGCAGGGTGCAGATCGCCCTCGTGGGGGCTCTCGTTGCGCTGATCGGCGCGGCGATTGCAGCCTACGCCTGGGACCGCGCCCAGGCCAACGACATCGCGACCGGCATACGCGTTGGCGGCATACCGATCGGCGGCCTCAACGAGAAACAGGCCGCCCACAAGCTTCGCATCGACCTCGTGAAGCCAATCGAACAGCCGATCACGGTGAGGTTCGAGGGCACCAGCTATGTGCTGGGGGCGAGCCGCCTCAACGTCCACGCGGACGTCCCGGCGATGCTGGCGGCAGCCCACGACGCAAGCCGCGCCGGCGGCCTGCCGTCCCGCCTGTGGCGCGAAGCCACAGGCGGCGAGGTCGAGGAGAACCTGCCGGCGCACGTCGGCTACTCCAAGGCCGGCGTGAGCGCGTTCGTCGATGCGGTGGCCAAGCAGGTCGACAGGGCGCCGACGGAGGCCTCGGTCCAGCCTGCGGCGGACTCCTTGAACCTCGTGCCGGGCAAGGACGGAGTCAGCCTCGACAAGGCGAAGCTGACCTCGATGCTGGTCCGCGAGCTGGGCTCCGGAGACGCACGGCGGGTCCTCCAGGCGCCGGTCGCGAAGACGAAGTCGACCGTGACGACGCGCGATCTCGCCGCGAAGTACCCGACTTACCTCACGGTCGATCGCGGCAGCTTCCAACTCAGGCTCTGGAGGAACCTCAAGCTCGCCCACACCTACACGATCGCCGTCGGGATGCAGGGTCTCGAGACACCCGCCGGCACCTACACGATCGACGACAAGCAGGTGAACCCGTCCTGGCACGTTCCGGACAGCGCCTGGGCCGGCAAGCTGGCCGGCAAGGTGATCCCGCCCGGCCCGGCGGATCCGATCAAGGCCCGCTGGATGGGGTTCTACAACGGTGCGGGCATCCACGGGACGGACGAGATCTACTCGCTCGGATCCGCGGCGTCGCACGGCTGCATCCGCATGGCGATTCCCGACGTCATCGCGCTCTATGACCAGGTCCCGTTGGGGACGCCGATCTATATCGGCTAGATGCGCCGCCTCGCTTGCACGGGCAGGCGTGTGGCAACCCGTGGCGAAACGGCTGGCATCGTGAATCAAGCGTGGCAACGGAGCATCGGGGCGTTCGAGCGCGAGCTCGGGACGCGCGGCCTATCACCGCACACCGTGCGCGCCTATCACGGCGACCTCGGTGAGCTGGCGGAGTGGGCCGGGGAGCGCGGGAGGGCTCCAGGCGAGCTGGTGTACCGCGATCTGCGCGGCTACGCCGCGGCGTTGTCCGAGCGCGGCCTTGCCCGCTCGAGCGTGGCCCGCAAGCTGGCCGCCATTCGGGCCTTCGGCGAGCATCTCGTGAAGACGGGAGAGGCCGCGCAGAACGCGGCAGAGCTACTCCCCAGCCCGAAGCGGGCCTCGCGCCTGCCGCGCGTGCTCTCGCCCGACGACGCCGCACGGCTGCTCGACCGCATACCCGCCTCCGACCCGCTGGCGGTCCGCGACCGGGCAATGCTCGAAGTCGCGTACGCCTGCGGGCTGCGGGCTGAGGAGGTCTGCGGGCTCGAGCTCGCCGACGTGAGCTTCGAATCCGAAACGCTTCGGGTTCGGGGCAAGGGCCAAAAGGAGCGGGTCGTGCCGATCGGCGAGCCGGCTCAGGCGGCCCTGCGGCGCTACCTCGAGAGC
>JAWVFM010000371.1:0-2810 GCA_033856015.1 Solirubrobacterales bacterium | reverse complement strand
CCGCCCTGTTCCAGCTCAGAGCCCGCGGCCGGGTTGTGGACGCAGGTCGCGGTGGTCCTCTTGTAGAGCCGGTCAATGCAGCCCTGGTTGCAGCCGATGCAGCGGCGGATCTCATCGACCCGGCCCTCCCGCATCTTGTTGGCGGTCTCCGGGTCGGCGATCTGCTGGCGCGTCATCGCCACCAGGTCGGCCTGGCCCTCATTGAGGATGCTGACGGCGTCGGCCGGCTCGTTGATCCGCCCGACCGCGATCACCGGAATCGAGACCGCTTCCTTGACGGCGGCCGCCAGCGAGGCCCAGATCTTCTTCGGGTGCTGCATGTCGGGCACGTTCTGGTTGGCCTCGAAGTAGGTCGCGGCCTTGACGCAGATGTAGTCGATGCCGCCGGTCGCCTCGATCGCGCGGGCGATCGCCTGGGCGTCGACCGGCTCGAGGCCACCGGGGCTGAAGTCGTGTCCCTGGAGATTGATCCCGACCAGGTAGTCGCTGCCGACCTCGGCGCGGATGGCCTCGATCACGCGCTGGACGATCCGCAGCCTATTCTCCAGGGCGCCGCCGTACTCGTCCTCGCGGAAGTTCGAGAAGGGCGAGAGGAAGGAGGCGAGCAGGTAGCCGCCGTAGCCGGAGTGGATCTCGACCCCGTCCATCCCGCCCTCCTTCGCGTGCCTGGCTCCGAGCGCGTGGGCGTCGACGATCTCGTCGATGTCCTCCCGCTCCATCTCCTTCGGCATCTCGAGGTTGAACGGGCAGGGGACGTTGGAGGGCCCCCAGAGCGCCCGCTCGGTGAAGGTCGAGGCTCCTTGCCGCCCGCCGTGGCCGAGCTGCATGACGATCCGCGCCCCGGGCTCGTGAACGGCATCGGCGATCCGCCGCAGGCCGGGGACGATCCGCGGGTCGTAGGCGTGCGGCTCGCCGGGGACGTCCTGCGAGGTGGGGTGGATCTGCGGGAAGGCCATGCCGATCAATCCGGCGCCGCCGAGGGCGCGCTCGCGGTAGTAGGCGACGTGGCGGGCGGAGGGGAGGAAGTCTTCGGCGAGGCCGGTCCCGTGGCCGGTCATCACCACCCGGTTGCGGACCTCCACCCGGCCCAGCGCGATCGGCTCGAACAGCGGCAGGAGCTCGGCCGGCGTGGCGGCGCTGTCGTCGCGCTTGGGAATGAGGCCAGCTAAGCGCGGGTGGGCGACCTCCCACAAGAAGCGATTTGTGAAGAGACGATCGGGTCCCTTCACACCCTGCTGCCGCGTCACTCCAATCCCCGGCGGTGCACATAGCGTGCACCGCTTGACGGACCATGTATCAGAGTGGGCCTTGCTGTCCACCCCGCACGCACCGCAGAATCGAAGGCATATCCGAGCAACGAGCCGTGGGGGAGCCAGGAGGCGGGATGAGCGTGAATGATTGAGTCCGAAGGGAAAGTGCCGGCCTCGTGGCCGTCGATCGGCGTCGTCTTCCCCGCCGGCGCTCCGGTCGAGCTCCTGCCGGGCTTCGCCCGCCAGGCCGAGGAGTCGGGCCTGGAGGAGCTCTGGCTGGTCGAGGACTGCTTTCTCTCGGGCGGAATGACGATGGCCGCGACGGCGCTCGCCGCAACCCGCAAGCTGCGGGTCGGCATCGGCCTGCTGCCGGCGCCCGTGCGCAATCCGGCGATCGCGGCGATGGAGATCGCCACGCTGGCGAATCTCCATCCGGGCCGGTTCACCGTCGCCATCGGCCACGGCGCGGCCGAGTGGATGCGCCAGATCGCCGCGCTGCCCGAGAGGCGACTCGCGGCGCTCGAAGAGGTCGTGATGGCGACGCGGGCGCTCCTGGCCGGCTCCACGGTCAGCACGGAGGGCACCCACGTGCGCCTGGCCGAGGTCGTGCTGGATCGGCCGCCGGATCCGCCGCCCGCCGTCCTGGTCGGGACCACCGGGCCCAAGGGCCTGGCGCTGGCGGGGCGCTGCGCCGACGGGATCCTCCTGCCGGAGGGGTGCGGCCCCGAATTCGTCGCCTGGGCGCTCGAGCAGGCGACGCAGGCTTCCCCCGCGGCCGGCGCCGGCGTCGAGTGCGCCGTCTACGCCTGGCTGCGGGTCGAGAACGACGCCGAGACGGCCCGCTCCGCCCTGGTCCCATCGATCGAGAGCTGGCTCGCGAGCGGGCTCTTTCCGCACCCCAACCGGTTTGCCGGCACCGACCGGCCCGGCTTCGAGTCAGCCGACTTGGTCGATCGGCTCGCGGTCGCCGGAGATGCCTCGGCCTGCGCGAAGGCCATCGCCAGGTTCGCCGAGGCGGGCGCCACCCGGCTCGCCCTGGTTCCTGTCGGCCCCGACTTGGAGCGACAGCTGGCGTGGCTGGCGACCGAGGTGCTGCCGGCCCTGACGAGCGTGACGGCGCCATGACAGACGGCCCGCCGTCCGTCGGCTGGGGTTTCTGCGGGGCCAGCACCTGGGCGTCGCGCTACCTGGTCCCGGCCGTGCACGCGGTCTCCGACGCACGCGCGGTCGGCGTCTTCTCGACCTCTCCCGAGCGGGGAGCGCGGTTTGCCGAGGCGAACGAGCTGGAGCGCTCCTATGCGACGCTCGCCGAGCTCCTCGACGACCCGCAAGTCGACGTCGTCTACGTCAGCACCACCAACGACCTCCACGCCGAGCAGACGATCGCCGCCGCCCGCGCCGGCAAGCACGTCCTCTGCGAGAAGCCGCTCGCCGTGACCCTGGCCGACGCGGTGCGGATGCGCGACGAGTGCCGGCGGGCGGGCGTCGTCCTCGGCACGGACCATCACCTGCGCGCCGCGCCGACGATCGCGGCGATGCGGAGCCTGGTCGCGTCCGGCG
>JAWVFM010000370.1:0-3321 GCA_033856015.1 Solirubrobacterales bacterium | reverse complement strand
GGAGGAGATGTCCCACTATCTGCTCGAGGAAAGCGTGACTGGGAAGCCGACAGCTTTCACGACCTTCTACTACCCGCCGAATATGTTCGCCGACGCGCAGACGACACTCAACATCCTGGTGACGCTGGAGGACGCGTTCATCGCCGCTTATCTGGTTGGAGTACGCGAGTTCAGCACTCCGGATCTGCGGGTCACCGCCGCGCGAATCATGGGCATTGAGTCCGATCACCGCACGCTCGCGCGCGTCGTGGGCCCAGGTGTGGCGAGCGGGGACGGCGGTCCGATCGAGCAGATCACCGGGATTCAGGGGGTCGCCGAGTCGGTCGATCCGCCCAACAACAACGGCTACGAGCGCACGCTCGAGCTGACGAGCATCTCGCAGGCCGTTGAAGCGCTCGAGCCGTTCGCTGTCAAGGCGGCTGCCGAAACGGCCGGCTTCGACGTGTCACAGCCATACGCGTTTGTCCCGTTCACGCCGACCCTGCCAAGCGCGCTGGGTGAATTCATCTCCTTCGCCGGCTGATATATCGCTGGTCGGATGTCAGGCGCTGTTGGTGGCGACCTCGGTGGGTGCGCGGTCGGACTGAGATCAGGCCGAGGAGTCCTCCGGCTGAGGATCAGGACGGACGACCACCGTGTCCGCGACCTCGAGAATCTCGTCGGCCGGCATCCCCACGCGGCTGGCATGGTCGCGAACCGCCTCGATGCTGCTCGCCTGGTAGATGCAGATAGTGCCGAGACTCCCGTCCGGCTCGGAGATCACGTAACTCCGAATCCAGGAGATGTCGTCGGGGAACTCATCCCCGGCGACTTTTTTCGAGCGCTCGGCGATGACCCCGAGCTCGTCGGGACCCTCCCAGGCCTTCTCGCGACGGATCACGTAAGTCTGCATTTGCGACCCTCTTTCTGCGTCTAGCGGATCGGACCGGTCTTGGGACGAGACCGCCGCAGCATTTCAGGCGGAACCCGCATCGGCAAGCTCAACCGCGCGACGGCCCGAGGGCCGCCGCGTCAGGCAGAAGAGGCGATCACCGGAATCAATCGGAGACGCCCTCATCTCACCCGCTTGATCCTCACGGTCGCATTCCAAGAGAATTTCTGTGTGCATTCACCCGTCTGAGTGAAGCCACAAGAGGGACTGGGGACGAGGCTTGGGAAGGTCGGCGTCCGGTTGCTGGTCAGCACTTTGATCCCGCCTTTCTGCTTGAGCCTGCGCTTTGGAATCTCGAAGTGAGAGGTGAGCGGATCGACATAGTCGGCAGCACCGATCTGGGAGAACCCGGCTATCCACTGCCTCCAGAAGTCGGTGGTGTCGCACGGTCCACCGGCTGCAGCAGGGTCGGTCGATGAGAAGTCGCCTTCCTCGGGAAAGACCAGCATTTCCACCACTCCATGCTGGAGATCGAGCAGGCCGCCGCCGTCGCCCTTGAGCTGGAGTTGACCCGCGTGCGAGCAGTTGTCGGCCTCGCTCGCCATCGACCACTCACCTGAACCCGTTGCGTTGCCTTTTCGCCATTCGATGATGCCGTTGCGAAGGGGAGCCGCCCGGTAGGCGATGCGCCATTGGAAGTTGGCGCTGACGTGCCCGTGGAGGCCATCCGGTGACGTCAGATCGACGGCGTAGGTCCCCGATCCCGCGTAGATCATCTTGTACCTGGGGGAAACCTGATTGGCAGCAGCGCCCACGGGGATCAGGGCCATCGCCAGGTAAACGACCAGCACTGGTCTCCACAATCGACGGGATGACGTCCCCAATCGTCTTGGGCGCTCGAATCCACCCACCTCCTGAACCTATCGCCTTCTGCGGCCTCTTGCTCGCCGTCGCCGGCTTGTCGCGGTCCAGGTAGCGGGCTTTCGGCATTCTAGGAGCGTCGGTGGAGTCTGGACGGGCAGTCTCCCGACCTGTGCGATGTGCGGTCACACTCTGGGTGACGACACGTCGCGTGCTCGAAGCACGCCTTCCGCACCAAAGGAGCCGATCGTGAGCCTCGCTGCTGACCAGACCCCAGGTTTTGAGACCGACATCAAGCCCCTGTTCCGCGCGAAGGACCGCGAATCGATGCAGCGCGCTTTCGACCTCTGGTCGCACGATGACGTCAGCCAACACGCCGACGCGATCCTCGGCCGGCTTGAGGCGGGCAGCATGCCCTGCGACGGCGCGTGGCCCGAACCGCAGGTCGAACTCTTCCCACGCTGGACCGAAGGCGGCAAACCCCAGTGAGTCGATCACCCCATAATGGTGGGTGTATGCGTCGCGTTCTTTGCATCCTCGCTGTCCTCTGCATCGGCACTGCGTTGGCTTCCTCTCCCCTCGCGAGCGCGGCGAAGCCCGTCACCCTCAGGTTCACGACCGGGTCCTTCGTCGTCACCTGCACGAGCACCGGTCAGCTCTGTACCCCGGATGAGCCGCTCACCTTCAAACTCCCGCGCAGCGGATCTCTGACCAAGCTGGTCTACACCACGGCGAAAGCCCACTGCTCGGCAATCCGCGTCTTCGTCCGGCTAAAGGGGACGACTGTGGCGAAGCTTCCTCGGCTCGACGCGGGTGATGCCACCGGTGAAGTCAAGACGGACGTGAAGCTGAGGAAGGGAGCGAACACGCTGGGGTTCCGGGCGAAGGGCTTCGTCGGAGGCTGCAACGTAGGTCGGGTGGGTTCCTGGGGCGGCACCGTCAAGATCACCGTCAAGCTCGAATAGGCGATCACCTGTCTCCTCCTGTCGCCGGTGGTCGAGAACCCACAACGGTCTGGGAGATTTCCAAGGCGGCCGGGTCTCGGGGTTCGCCCAACCGACCGGCACCGAACTACGATGCTCCCGTGGACTTCTGGGAGGTCGATCACCAGGACGGTGGCATCGTCGTCGCGTCCTACACGAACGCGCCGATGAACTACTTCGTTGCGGAGGGCGCCGCGGAGCTTGGCGCCCTGATCCCGACCTGGCGCGATCCGAATGTTCGCGTCGTAATCCTCACCGGGGGGCCGGAGGATCAGTATCTGACCCACTACAGCGTCGAGGAGCTGGCGGCACTCGCAAACGACCGGGACGGGATGCGGACGCTGGGGACGGACGTCAACGACGGCTACCACGCCCTGGTTCAGGACCTCAGCGACCTGGAAAAGCCCATCATCGCGGCGATGAGCGGCGACACCATGGGCGGCGGCCTCGAGCTTTCGCTCGGCTGCGATATCCGGATCGCGCAGCGTGGCGACTTCTCGATCGGCTTCCCGGAGATTTCCCTGGCGATCATCCCCGGTGGGGGTGGGACGCAGCGCCTGCCGCGGATCATCGGCGCCGGCCCGGCATTGGACTTCGTCCTGCGCA
>JAWVFM010000369.1:0-6606 GCA_033856015.1 Solirubrobacterales bacterium | reverse complement strand
AGCGCCACGATCAGCCGGCCGGCAACCGCGGCGCGGCCACGCACGTAGAGCGCGAGGTCCGTGGCAACCTGGTCGTTTCGCGAGCGCGCGGTGTGGAGCTTGCCGCCGACCGGCCCCACGATCTCCGTCAGCCGGCGCTCGATCGCCATGTGGATGTCCTCGTCGTCGGGCGCGAACTGGAAGTCGCCGGACTCCAGCTCGGCGGCCACGGCATCGAGGCCCCGCTCGAGCTCCGCCCTCTCGTCGTCGGTGAGCACGCCGGCGCGCACCAGGGCATGAACGTGGGCTCGCGAGCCGGCGATGTCCTGCGGCCACAGGCGCCTGTCGAAGTCGATCGACGCGTTGATTCGCCGAAACAGCGGGTCCTGGGGGTTGGGAAGGCGGGTCATCGCCCAAGCGCCTCCCTCAGGGCCTCGGCGACCCGGTCGATTCTGCCCTCATCGAGCGAACCGTAGAACGGCAGGGCGAGCGAGCGTGCGGAGGCCTCCTCGGCGACCGGGAACTCCCCATCCCGGAAGCCGAAGCGCTCCCGGTAGTGCGGCATGAGATGGATGCACGGCAGGTAGGCCTTGGACGCGACTCCCTGCGCGCCGAGCGCGGCGATCACGCCGTCTCGGTCGACACCTGCCGGAATCCGGACGACGTACACGAACCAGGAGCGCTTGCCGCCGATCGGGTCCGAGCCGGGCAGGACGAGGCCCGCGGGATCGCCCTCGCCGGCCGGGGCCCCGTCGAGCCCGCGCAGCCGCTCGGAGTAGGCGGCCGCCACGCGGTCACGAGCCGCCAGAAGCTCCGGCGCGCGCTCCATCTGGGCGACGCCGATCGCCGCCTGGAGCTCGCTCAGCCGGTAGTTGAAGCCGAGGCGGTCGTGATCGAGCCAGCCCATGTCGAGGGCGCGCCCCTGATTTCGCTCGCTGCGAAGCCGGGCGGCGCAATCGGGGTCCGAGGGGATGATCATCCCCCCCTCGCCGGTCGTGATCTGCTTGTTCGCGTAGAAGGCGAAGGTCGCCAGGTTGCCCCGGGCACCCACCGCCACGCCGCCGGAGTCGCGCGCCCCGAGCGCCTCGCAGGCATCCTCGAGCATGCCGATGCCGTTGGCCTCGGCGAGCGTCTCGAGCTCCGCCATGGCAGCGGGGCATCCGAAGATGTGGACCGGGAGGATCCCCGCCGTCGCCCCACCCACCGCCGCCGCGGCCGCGCCAGGATCGAGGTTGAGCGTGACCGGGTCGACGTCGCAGAAGGCGGGCCTGGCGCCCTCGTAGAGAAGGCAGTTCGCCGAGGCGACGAAGCTGAACGGGGACGTCACGACCTCGTCCCCGGCTCCCCAGCCGAGCTGGCGGACGCCGAGGTGAAGCGCAGCGGTCCCGGAGGAGACGGCGACCGCGTCCGCGACGCCGAGGAAGCCGGCGACGGCCTGCTCGAAGCGCTCCTGGACGGGACCCAGCGACAGCCGGCCGGAGCGCAGGACCTCCAGGACGAGCTCCTCCTCACGAGCCCCGACGTCGGGCTTGGCGAGCTCGATCCGGTCGGTCATGACGACTCGATGGGCGCGGAGACCTCGGGCTCCCGGTCCTCGCGCGGCTGGAAGGCGTACTCGAGCGACTCCACGAGCGCCTCCCAGGACGCCTCGATGATGTTCTCGGACACGCCGATCGTGCCCCACGAGCGCTCACCGTCCGTGGAGTCCAGGAGCACGCGGGTGACCGCGTCGGTTCCGTGGTGCTCGTCAAGGATCCGGACCTTGTAGTTGACGAGCTCGATGTCGGCGAGGTGCGGGTGAAGGTCGGTGATCGCGTCGCGGAGCGCCCGGTCGAGCGCGTTGACCGGGCCGTGGCCCTCGGCGGTGCGCACATGGCGCCGCTCGCCCACCCAGATCTTGATCGTCGCCTCCGTCTCGACGCGACCGTCCGCGCGCTTCTCCGTGATCACGCGGAAGCTCTCGAGCCGGAAGAGCGGCTCGTAGCCCCCGGCCTGGCGGCGCAGCAACAACTCGAACGAGGCGTCCGCCGCCTCGTACTGATAGCCCGCGTGCTCGCGGGACTTCAGCTCCTCGACTGCGCGCTGGGCGGTGTCCGGATCGACGTCCAGCCCCGCCTCCGCGGCGCGAGCGAGCACCGAGCCCTTCCCCGACAACTCCGAGATGAGGATCTCGCGGCGGTTGCCGACCAGCTCGGGGGCAATGTGCTCGAACGTCCTCGAGTCGGTCTCGACGCCGGCGGCGTGCATGCCGCCCTTGTGGGCGAACGCGTTTCGCCCGACGTATGGCTGGTCGGGATCGGGGCCGACGTTCGTGAGCTCGTCGACGAAGTGAGCCGTCCTGGTCAGCGTTGCCATCCGCTCTGGGGGGACGCACTCGTAGCCCATCTTCAGCTGCAGGGCCGGCAGGATCGAGACGAGGTTCGCGTTGCCGCAGCGTTCGCCGCATCCGTTGATCGTCCCCTGGACCATCCGGGCGCCGGCCTCCACCGCGGCAAGCGAGTTGGCGACTCCGCACTCGGCGTCGTTGTGGGTGTGGATCCCGACCTGGACCCGTCCGCTCAGCGCTTCGACGACGGACGACGTGGCGGCCGCGACCTGGCCCGGCAGGCTCGACCCGTTCGTGTCGCAGAGCGTCACCGTCATCGCGCCCGAGTCGGCGGCCGCCCGCAGGCACTCCAGCGCGTATGCGGAGTCGTCGCGAAACGCATCGAAGAAGTGCTCGGCGTCGTAGACGACGCGCTTGCCGGCCTCGCGGCAGAAGGCCACGGACTCGCCGATCATCGCCAGGTTCTCCTCGCGGGAGACCTTGGTCACCTTCTCGAGGTGAAGCCCCCAGGTCTTGCCGACGAGGGTGCAGACCGGCGCGAAGGCGCTCACGAGGACCCGCAGGCCCTCGTCCTCCGCCGCCTCCACCCCACGCCTGCGGGTCATCCCGAACGCGCAGATCTCGGCGTGCTCGAGCTCCAGGTCGGCCAGGAGCGCGAAGAGCTCCGTCTCCTTCGGGTTCGACGCGGGGAACCCGGCCTCGATGAAGGCCACCCCGAGCTCGTCGAGGGCGAGCACGACGCGCAGCTTCTCCGCGGCCGAGAGGGACATGCCCTGGCCCTGCATGCCGTCGCGTAGGGTCGTGTCGTAGAGGTGTACCTGTGTCACTTGATGCCTTTCCGGGTTCGAGAGTCGAGCGAGATTGCGCGGCTCGAAGCCGCGCGGCCACGGGGCGACTAAGCCGCCGCAGCACCCCTAATTCGCTCGATCGCCCGCAACTCGCTGAGCATCAGCCGGTGACCTTACTGGGTTGCTCCACGAGGTCCAGCCACTCGCGGTACTCGTGCGCGCGGCCGTGCAGCGCGTCCTCGAACTTCGCCTGGATCACGCGCGTGATCTCGCCGGGCCCGCCGAGGTCGTGGTCGTCGATCTCGCGGACCGGAACCAGTTCTGCCGCGGTGCCGGTCAGGAAGACCTCCTCGGCCAGATAGAGCTCGGAGCGCGCGATGTCGCGCTCCACCACCTCGTAGCCGAGGTCACGGCCGATCTGGATCACCGACTTGCGGTTGATGCCGTCGAGGATCGCCGCGACGTGCGGAGGCGTGCAGAGCACCCCGTCGCGCACGACGAAGATGTTCTCCCCCGAGCCCTCGCACACCAGACCGCGCTGGTCGAGCAGGATGGCCTCGTCGTATCCGGCGTTGGCGGACTCCGTCTTCGCCAGGATCGAGTTGAGGTACTGGCCGGAGGCCTTGGAGTGCGGGATCAGCGAGTCGGATGAGATCCGCCGCCACGACGAGACCTTGGCCCTGATGCCGTTCTGCTTGCCCTCGTCGCCCAGGTACGCGCCCCAGGGCCACGCCGCGATGATCACATCGACCGGAGCGCTCTTGGCGAACAGGCCCATCTCGCCGTAGCCGCGGAACGCGAGCGGGCGGATGTAGCAGCTCCGCAGTCCGTTGCGGCGGATCAGCTCGTGAGTGGCCTCGCGGATCTGCTCGGGCGTGTACGGAAGCGGGAGGTAGTAGAGCTCAGCGGATCGCGCCAGGCGCCCGAGGTGATCCTGGAGGCGGAAGACGGCCGGACCGTTCTCGGTCTCATAGCAGCGAATGCCCTCGAAGACCCCGCTGCCGTAATGGAGTCCGTGGCTCAGCACGTGCACGTTCGCCTCGTCCCAGGGGACGAGCTCGCCGTTCATCCAGATGAGCTCGGACTTCTCCATCTGCGTTCGATTATGCCGCTAGGCCGTGAGCGAAGCAAGGACGGCGTCGGTCATCTCGCGTGTCCCGACGGTCGCCTCGCCCGCACGGGCCAGGTCGGCGGTTCGCAGTCCAGAGCCGAGCGCAGCCTCGACAGCCGCCTCCAGCCGCTCGGCTTCGCCCTCCCGGGCAAGCCCGTGGCGAAGCATCATGGCAACCGAGAGAAACGTCGCCAGCGGGTTGGCCGCGCCCGTGCCCGCGATGTCGGGCGCGGACCCGTGGACGGGCTCGAAGACGCCCGGGCCTTCTCCGCCCAGGCTCGCGGACGGCAGCATGCCGAGCGAGCCCGTAAGCATCGCGGCCTCGTCGCTGAGGATGTCGCCGAACATGTTCTCGGTCAGGATCACGTCGAAGCGCGACGGCTCGGAGACCAGCTGCATCGCCGCGTTGTCGACCAGCATGTGATCGAGCTCGATCTCCGGATGGCCCGTCGCGAGGCGCGTCACGGTCTCACGCCAGAGTCGCGACGTCTCGAGCACGTTCGCCTTGTCCACGGAGGTCACCCGGCCGCTGCGGCCGGCCGCGGACTCGAATGCGACCACCGCGATCCTCTCGATCTCATCCACCGAGTACTCGCAGGTGTCGTGGGCGCGGTCCCCCTCGCGCCCCCGCTCGCCGAAGTAGATCCCGCCGGTCAGCTCGCGGACCACCAGCAGGTCCGTGCCGGCGATCATCTCCGGCCGCAGCGGGCTCGACGCGATGAGCGCCGGAATCGGCCGCACCGGTCGCAGGTTGGCGTAGAGGCCGAGCCCCTTGCGAAGGCCGAGCAGGCCCTGCTCGGGGCGTGGGGCATCCGGGTCTGTCGTATCCCATTGCGGCCCGCCGACCGCGCCAAGGAGCACCGCATCCGCCCTCCTGCACGCGTCGAGCACGCCGTCCGTGAGCGCGGTGCCGTTGGCGTCGATCGAGGCGCCGCCGACGAGCTGCTCGTCGAGGTCGACGCCGCCGAGCTCTTCGAGGACGCGCCTCGCCGCGGCGACGATCTCCGGCCCGATTCCGTCCCCCGGTAGGAGCGTTATCCGGTGCTTCTCAGCGATTGCCGGAGTGTTGCCTATAGGCGCGGTGGAGGGCCCTGAGCCTGCGGCCCTGGTGAGGGCTCACCCGGGGGAGCGGGACGTTCTCGCCAGGATCGGCGTCGCTCGTGGATGCGTTCGGCCCGGCGGGCGGCGGGTGGGCA
Source organism: Solirubrobacterales bacterium (assembly GCA_033856015.1). Taxonomy (GTDB): domain Bacteria; phylum Actinomycetota; class Thermoleophilia; order Solirubrobacterales; family 70-9; genus JAWVFM01. The sequence goes on along the minus strand of JAWVFM010000369.1, from coordinate 1,206 downwards.
TGCGAGCCGTGGACGAACTTCCACAGGATGCCGTCGAGCGTGCTCTGCGAGACCTGGTCGAGCGTGCTCAACGGGAGGTTGGCCGAGACCTTCGCGGCGGGGGTGGTCTTGGCGTGGTTGACCGCCGTCATGTCGACCTTCGGCGTGATCGCCCGGTACGGCGACGAGTTCTTCGGCGCCCCGCTGAACGCGTTGTACAGCGGCACTCCGAGGGCCTCGGCGAGGTTCTTCGGCTTCAGGCCCATCACGAGCTCGACGGTGCGCAGGATCGAGATCTGGTCGTAGCGCGTGTGGACCACAGCGCCGCGCTTCGCGTACGGGCTGATCGCAAGCGCCGGGATCCGGTGGGCGTCCACATGGTCGGCGCCGTCCTGCGAGTCGTCCTCCTGGACCACGATCAGCGAGTGCTTCCAGATCGAGGAGTGCGAGATCGTGTCCACGATCTGCCCGAGGGCCCAGTCGTTCGAGGCAACCTCTGCGAACGGCGTCCGGCGCCCGGGCGTGGTCCCCTCGGTGTGATCGTTCGGAAGCACGATGTAGTTGAACGTCGGCACTCCGGTGGTCGCAAGCTGGAGCTGGAACCTGGCCTTGAAGCAGGCGAAGCGCGAATGCGAGCCGGACGGAGCGCCCGGCGGCAGCGAGGAGTCGTAGACCTGCACGGCTCCCTGCGAGAGGACCGTGCTGTTGGAGAGATCGCTGTCGTAACAGACATTCGGCAACGGCGGCGGGGTGCCCACCACGAGGCCGACATCCGAGTTCCCGAGGACCTGCTCGGCCGTCGCCTGCTCGGCGCCCGTCTTGTCCTTGTCGGGGAACGGGCTGAGCCCGGCGAGCGCCTCGCCGTAGTTGAAGAACGATATTCCCGCCTGCAGCATCCGCTCGAACAGGTAGCCCTTCGGCGGGGCGCTCACCTCGTAGCTGCCGAAGTCGTAGGGCCGCCCGCGGCCGGCATAGTTCTGATGCCAGTTGCGGATCACGTAATCGGAGACGGCGCCTGCCGCCGTCCAGTAGTGGCCGTCGATCGACGCTTCGGAGTCCGCGTAGACGTGATCGAGGAGCGGAAAGCGCCTCGCGAGCGCGTGGAAGTTCGGGGTGTACTTCTTCCCGAAGAGGGTGAGCTTCGGGTCGCCGTCCCCTCGCCTGTCGTCCCCCAGCACCTGGTCGTACGTCCGGTTCTCCTTGACGATGTAGAAGACGTGCTGGATC
>JAWVFM010000368.1:0-3002 GCA_033856015.1 Solirubrobacterales bacterium | reverse complement strand
CGATCCCTTCCCCGGACCAGGCGCTACCAAAGAAATCGCGGGGCCGCAGCGCCGCCGGGGCCGACAGCCGCGGTGCCGACCGAGTCTCGTAGAGGATCCCAACCGCGACGATCAAGGCCCATAGGTTCACCACGACCAGCTCGAAGCGCTCGACAAGGCCGTCGGCACCGCCGGAGCTGTAGAGGATCAGCGCAGCGGCCCCAATCGCGGCGCCGACCGCCCCGCTGAGAATGGCCAGAGCTCCGGCCGGGCTGGGCCAGAGCGCCCGGGCGAGCGCAAACGGCGTGAGGATGAGGGCGACCCGCATTACGAGTCCAGCCCAGACGTGCACGTCTGTCTGCCAGGAGAGCTGCCCGGCGTCAAAGCGCGCCTGGCAAGCCGCGTTGGAGAGGTTGCAGTCCGCGCGAGCGAGACCGACGACAACGATGCTGAGGCCGGCCAGCACGAAGAATGCGGCAGCAACCGCCGCCGCCCGCCGCCGGGGCAACACGAAGCGCAAGCCCGGCGCCAAGGCCGCGACCCCGAGGCCGAACACGACGAAACCGGTCATGGCGATCCACGCGTCGCGCGCGCCGTCTGCGCCGAGCGCGCTCACGCCCGAGGCGGTGCCCGAGTAACCCGGCTGGAGCGTCTCGGCCAAGAGCCAGGACGCAATGAACACGAGCTGGGCCGCGATGGCGAACCAGGCGAGTGAACGGACCGAATGCTTCAACTCCTGCCCCTTCCAGAATTCCGTGTACGGCGTACAGTACACTGTACACAAGATGAGTCAAGATGGAAACACGGTGACGCGCGGGGAGCGGCTCTCGCGAGAGCGGATCCTCGATGCGGCGCTCGTGCTCGTCCGGAAGGACGGCCTGGACGGTCTCAGCATGCGCCGGCTGGCCCAGGATCTCGACGTCTGGCCGATGAGCCTTTACCGCTACGTCCAGGACAAGGATGAGCTTGTCGCCGCGCTCGCAGACGCAGCCGCAAAAGAGATCGTCTCGCCCGAGAAGAATGACCCGTGGCGCGAGCAGATGGGGGACCTCCTTGGTCAGGCCAGAGCGATCCTGGAGCGCCATCCCGGCGGCCTCCGCCCGGTGGACTAGGGGCCATCCGCGACACGGGTGCGCGACGCGGGCCTGTCGATCCTGAAGCGCGCCGGCATCGGCGGCGAAGAAGCCGACAGCGCCTGGCATGCGCTGCTGGCCTACACCGCGGGCGCTGCGGCCTTCGACTTCAGCGGCAAGGAGTTCGAATACGGGCTCGGTCGCCTACTTGATGGGATCAACGGGACCAGCGCCGACGACTGAAGACGCAAACCGGGCCACGTTCAGCGGAGGGGGAGGGATTCGAACCCTCGAGAGACCCAAAGGCCTCCAACGGCTTTCAAGGCCGCCGCATTCAACCGCTCTGCCACCCCTCCGGAGTGCGCGGTCGCCAATTCTCGCGCTGATCGCCCGCCTTCGGGAGGTCGGTTGCCGGCGGTGCATCCGTAGGCTGCAAAGCGATGGCGGTGGAGTGGCGAAACTGGGCCGGCGACCAGGTCTGCACACCGCTCGAGCTTGCGACCCCGGCGACGCGCGATGAGCTCGCGACGGTCATTGCCCGGGCTCGCCTGGGCGGGCAAAGGGTCCGCGTGGCGGGCGCCGGGCACTCGTTCACCGAGGCGGCGTTGACCGACGGGACGATGGTCTCGCTGGCGCGCATGGACCGGCTCCTGGACGCGGACCCCGCGACAGGGCTCGTCAGGGTCGAGGCGGGCATCCAGCTCCACGCGCTGAACGAGCGCCTCTGGGACCTCGGGCTCGCGATGGAGAACCTCGGCGACATCGACGTGCAGTCGCTCGCCGGCGCGATCTCGACGGCGACTCACGGCACCGGAAGCGCCCTGCGGAACATCTCGGCCCAGGTCGAGGCGGTCGAGCTGATGACCGCCGAAGGCGAGGTTCGCGAGCTCTCCGGCGGGGATGAGCTGCGCGCGGCTCGGGTCTCGCTCGGAGCGCTCGGCGTGATCACGGCGGTCACCCTGCGAACGGTGCCGGCGTTCACGCTGCACCGCGTCGACTCGCCGCAACCGCTGGCGGACGTTCTCGCCCGCTTCGAGGAGGTCGCTGACGCGAACGACCACTTCGAGCTCTTCGTGTTCCCCTACACGGAACGGGCCCTGGTCATCGAGCGCAACCGCACCGAGGACCCTCCGAAGCCTCCCGGCCGCGCCGCGGCCTGGCTCAACGACGTCCTGCTCGAGAACATCACCCTGGACCTGCTCGCCCGCACCGGGCGGCGGTTCCGCTCGCTCAACCCGCGCCTGGCCCGCGTCGCGAGCCGCCTGCTGTCGCACTCCGAGCGCCGGGATCGCAGCTACCGGATCTTCGCCACCGAGCGGCGCGTGCGGTTCACGGAGATGGAGTACGCCCTGCCGCGCGAGCACGGGCCCGAGGCGCTCCGGCGGGTGCTCGAGCTGATCCGCGAACGCCGGGTCGAGGTGTTCTTCCCGATCGAGTTCCGCGTCGTGGCCGGCGACGACGCCCTCCTCAGCCCGACGCACGAGCGCCCCAGCGCCTACATCGCCGTCCACCAGTACAACGGGATGCAGTGGCGCGGTTACTTCGAGGCGGTCGAGACGATCATGCGCTCCTACGGCGGGCGCCCGCACTGGGGCAAGCGTCACTTCCAGGACGCGGCCTCGCTCGCGCAGGTCTACCCGCGTTTCGCCGACTTCCAGGCGGTCCGCGACGAGTACGACCCGAAGCGGCTGTTCGCCAACGAGTACACCGAGCGCGTCCTCGGCCCGTAGCTAGAGGAACGCCAGCCCGTCGCCGCGGTAGGTCGTGACCTCGTCGACCACCGCGTTGCCGGAGACCAGGTAGAGGGTGTTGAACCGCTCGCAGAGCTCGCCTGCCTTGGCGTGGCGCATGTAGATCCGGTCGCCGACGCGGATCGACTTTGCCGCCGTGCCGAGGAGCGGCGTCTGGACCTCGCCCGCGCCCTCCTCGGAATCGAGGGTCAGGCCGGTC
>JAWVFM010000367.1:0-3784 GCA_033856015.1 Solirubrobacterales bacterium | reverse complement strand
GGCCGCGCGGTCGGCATGGTCGGCCACGGGAAACGCCGCGCTCTCGATCCCGGCATGGCGAGCGCGCTCGAGCGCCATCGCGCCGGGCCTGTCGGAGGCAACCGCGACGACCTCGATGCCGTCGCGGCGGTGGACGGTGTCGAGGATCGCCTGGAGGTTGGTGCCGGTTCCCGAAGCCAAGACCGCGACTCGAAACCGCCCGCCGCTCACGCTGCCTCCGCTCGGGCCAGTTTCGGAAAGCGCCCCCCGCTGGAGCGCAGGCGCCCGGCGGCGATCAGCTCGTCGACCGTGGCCAGGAGCTCGGCGCTCGAGCGGTCGTTGAAGTCGCCGTAGCCGGGGAGGTCGTGATAGCCGTACTTGGCGACCACCTTGCTCCGCCCGCCGCGCAGGATCTCGACGCACCGCGTGCGGCCCACGGATGGGCTGGCCGCCTCGACGACGGCCAGGATCGCGGCGTCGACGGAATCGCCGGCGGCGCCGGCGACGGCGGGGCGGGCCGTCAGGCCCAGCTCCAGAGGCCCGTCGCACACGTCGCAGCAACGCCCGGTCGCGTGCGGCCTGGTCCGGTCCCCGAAGTGGCTGAGGATCGTCTTGCGACGGCAGCCGTCGCTCTCGACGTAGCCCCAGATGTCGCGGTACTCGCGCCAGCGCGGGCGCTTGGCCTCGTCATCGGCGAGCCGGTTGATGAAGTAGACGTGCAGGCGCTTGTCGCGCTTGTCGTCGAGGAGCACGCAGCGCGAGGGCAGGCCGTCCCTTCCGGCGCGCCCCGCCTCCTGGTAGTAGGCCTCGAGCGAGGACGGGACGGCAACGTGGAGGACGGTCCGGACGTTGGGCTTGTCAACGCCCATCCCGAACGCGTTCGTCGCCACGACCAGTGGCGCGTCGCCGCTCATGAACAGCTGTTGGGCCTCGGCCCGCGGCTCGCGCTCCATGCCGGCGTGGTAGGGCGGGACGATGACGCCGAGCTCGCGCTCGAGCCAGGCGGCCGTCTCGTCGGTCCGCCGCCGCGTGCCCGCGTAGACGATCGCCGGCCAGGAGTCGCGGTCGCCGAGCAGCGCCAGGGTGGCCCGCCGGCGCGCCTCGTCGGAGCGTGCCGGAACCACGTCGTAGGAGAGGTTGGGCCGTTCGAAGCCGGTGATGATCCGCACCGGGTCCTCCAGGCCGAGGCGCCGAGCGATGTCGATTGCAACCTGCGGCGTCGCGGTTGCCGTCGCGGCGAGGATCGACCGCGCCCCGACGCTCTTCGCGACGTCGGCGAGCCGCATGTAGTCCGGCCTGAAGTCGTGCCCCCACTGGCTGATGCAGTGAGCCTCATCGACCACGAACAGCCCGACGCTCGCGGCGGCGAGGCGCTCCGTGAAGCCGGCCACGGCAAAGCGCTCGGGCGCCACGTAGAGCAGCTTGACCTGGCCCCGCAGGGCTCGGTCGAGCGCATCGCGGTTCTGTGCTGCGTCGCGCTGTGCGTTGATGAGCTCCGCGGAGCCGCCGAGCGAGGCGACCTGGTCGGTCATGAGGGAGACGAGCGGCGAGACGACGACGGCCAGGCGATCGTCCTCGAGGGCCGGCAGCTGGTAGCAGAGCGACTTCCCGGCGCCGGTCGGCATGACGACGAGCACGTCGCGACCGGCCATTGCGGCCTCGACTGCGTCGCGCTGGCCCGGACGGAACCCGGCATGCGCGAAATGCCGCCCCAGCGCTTCGTTTGCGTCGACCATCTGATCTATCTAAGTGACCGGGACGGTCGCGATCGCCTCGAGGGCGAACTTCCCGTTGCCGTCGCCGCCGTCACCGAGCGGGTACTCGCCCGTGAAGCAGGCGTCGCAGTGGTCGGAGCGCGGCGTGCCGACCGCCTCGTAGACGCCCTCGAGGGAGATGTACGCAAGCGAGTCCGCGTCGAGCTCGCGCGCGATGTCCTCCACGGTGCGACCGTGGGCGATCATCTCCTCGCTCGTCGACATGTCGACGCCGTAGTGGCAGGGGTAGCGAATGGGCGGTGCGGAGATCCGCAGGTGAATCTCCTTCGCCCCCGCATCGCGAAGCATCCCGACGATCTGGCGGGTTGTGTTGCCGCGCACGATCGAGTCGTCCACCACCACCACGCGCTTGCCGGCGACGATCTCCGGAAGCGGGTTGAACTTCATCCGCAGGCCGTGCTTGCGCAGGTCCTGCCCGGGCTGGATGAAGGTCCGGGCCACGTACCGGTTCTTGATGAGGCCGTCGTCCTTCGGCAGGCCACTGGCCCGCGCGAACCCTGTGGCCGCGGGGTTGCCGGAGTCGGGCACGGCGATGACGAGGTCCGCTTCGACCGGGGCCTCCTTGGCGAGGATCTCGCCCATCTTGCCGCGGGCCTGCTGGAGCACGCGCCCCTCGAGGCGCGTGTCCGGGCGAGAGAAGTAGATGTGCTCGAAGACGCAGTGCGCCCGGCGGCTCGACGTCATCACCTGGCGGGACTCGAGGCCATGGTCGGTCAGCGAGATCGCCTCGCCGGGGCTCACCTCGCGGACGAGCTTGGCCCCGATGATGTCGAAGGCGCAGCTCTCCGACGCGACGCACCAGTGGTCTCCCAGTCGGCCGAGCGCAAGCGGCCGCACTCCGTACGGGTCGCGGAAGGCGACGACAGCGCGCTTCGTCATGACGACCGTGGAGAAGGCACCCTCCAGGCGCGGCATCACGTCGGCCACGGCGTTCTCGATCGGGCGCGCCTCGTTGGTGGAGAGCAGCGCGGCCATGATCTCCGAGTCCGACGTCCCTCTAAACGAGAGCCCCTGCTCGCGCAGCTCGTTGTGAAGGGTGACGGCGTTGGTCAGGTTCCCGTTGTGAGCAAGGGCGACCTCGCGCCCGTCGTCGCGCCACACGGGCTGGCTGTTCTCCCAGGATCCGCCGCCGGTGGTCGAGTAGCGGACGTGGCCGATCGCCATGTCGCCCTCCAGCGCGCGGAGCTTCTGCTCGTCGAAGACCTGCGAGACGAGGCCGGTCTCGCGCAGCGTCGTGATGTGCCCGCCCTCGCATGTGGCGATGCCCGCCGACTCCTGGCCACGGTGCTGGAGGGCGTAGAGCGCGAAGTACGCCAGCCGGGCGACGTCGCGCCCCGGCGCGTAGATGCCGAAGACACCACACTCGTCGTGTGGGCCATCACGGTCGGAGAACGACCGATTCGTCGGGGTCACGGGAACCTCGTCGATGGGATCGATACAGCCTCGAGGCAGGCAGGGGCGCCTGCCGACGCAGGGTACCAGCGAGTGCGGATCGGCCTGTTCGGGCGCCTTGATCGAGCGTTGAGCTTCGTGATCTAGACTGCCCGCCCCGCGATGCCGAGGCACCCAAGCTTCCACGGTTCGGGCGCCAGAGTCGGCGCCGCGCTCGGAGCCCTCGCGGCGGCCGTCGCGCTCGCCGCTTGTGGAAGCTCGAGCGATGCCGGTCCGAAGGGACCCGGCTCTGGCGGCCCCGGGGGCGGCGCGAAGCCGGCGATCGCCGCCGAGGTCACGGCGCTTCGCAAATCCTCGTGTCCTGCCCCGTACCTGGTGGTCCACTCGAAGCACTACCCGAAGGGCGAGGTGCGCCAGGCGCTCCACGGCGTCTTCCGCATCCACCACCACCCCCGCCGGCTCGTGCCGCCGATCAACTGGGCCCAGGACCCCTACAACAGCAAGGCGTACCGCTCCATCCTGGCGGGCCTCAAGTGGACCGACATCCTGCTCAGCGCCTACCGGGCCGGGAACCTTCACGCGCTCGCGGAGGCACGCGACATCGCCCTCGACTGGATCGACCACAACCCGCGGCATCA
>JAWVFM010000366.1:0-2572 GCA_033856015.1 Solirubrobacterales bacterium | reverse complement strand
TGATCGCCGCGCCGCTGCTGCTCTACGGCGCCTGGCGGGCGTGGGCCGCCAAATACGGCGGCACCGACGTCGGCTTCTCCGACGTGCTGACCCTGCCTGGCTCCGTCGCCCATTCGATGGCCGCGGTCTGCGCGGGGATCTCGGGGAGCTTCCGCGACCCTGTCAACGCGGGGCTCGCCCTCCATACCGAGGGGGGGCGGGTGTTCGCGGTACTGCTCGCCGGGATTGTGGTTTGGCGACTCTTCGGACCCGCGGGCAGGGCCGTCGACCGCCGGGTCTGGGTCTTCGTCGCGATGCCGCTCACCTACTGGGCCCTGATTGGTGCCAACCTCGGCCCGCTGCGCACGCCCGACGCCTCGCGCTACCTCTACGGGGGAGCGGTGTTCGTCCTCCTGCTGCTCACTCAGCTCTACGCGGGCACGCGCCCGGGCCGGCGCGGGTACGCGGTTCTCGCCGTGGCGCTCGCCATCTGCCTGCTCGGCAACCTCGCCAACCTCCGCGACGCGTCGCGCTTCCTGCGCGAGAACGGCGACGAGAACCGCGGCGAGTTGACGGCGCTCGAGCTCGCGGGGCCGGGCCGCGTCGATCGCAACCTCCTGGTCGAGCCGCTGACCGGCGCAATCACGCCGCTCGAGGACATGGCGTTCTTCGCGGGCCCCTACTTCGACGCCTTCGCCGGCGAGCCCTCACCGGCGTATCCGCCCGCCGAGCTTCCCCGCCGCCCGGAGCACGTCCGCGTCCGCGCCGACATCGAGCTCGTCCGGGCCTTCGCCCTTACCCCCGTGCCCGCCCCGCCCACCGCCGCCCTCGGGGCATGCCTGACGTTTGCCCCCAACCCTGGCCCCGGAACGCGAGCGTCCCGGCTCGCCCCGGGCGGCTTCACGGTCCGCGGAGCGGCGATCACCGGCATCGCGCTGCGCCGCTTCGGCGACGAGTTCGCCGCGACGCTGTCGCCGCCGCCACCGGGGCAGGCCGAGCTCGTCGCGATCCCGGCCGATCGCTCGCCGCTGCCCTGGTACGCGCAGGTCACGACAAGCGCCCCCGTCACCATCTGCCCCGCTTAGGAGGGGCGGGCCAGAACCAGCATCCGGTCGCGAAAGTCGGGAGCCCAGGTGCGGCCGGCGAGCGCCGCAGCCTCGGCGCCCCTGACCAGGCCGCGCGCCAGCGGGCGGCTGTAGCCGCCGGTGCGCTCGAGGTAGTAGCGCACGGTGAACGCCTTCGGGGCAGTCGAGATCTCGAGCACGTCGTATCCGTGCCGCTCGAGCAGGGTCGCGATCGAGCGCCGGGTGAAGTACTGGAGGTGGGTCGGCAGGACCGACCACCAGCGCCGGCCCATCGCCCGGGCGATGCGGCTGCCGGCGTCGGGCAGGGCGAGCGCGAGAACGCCGCCCGGCGCCAGCAGCTCCGAGACCCGGTCGAGCGCGGCCCCCGGATCGGCAAGGTGCTCGACCACATCGCCCATGAAGGCGGCGTCGAACTCCCCGGCCGGCAACTCGGCGTCGAGCAGCTCCGCCGTGATCACGTCGAGCCCGAGCCGTTCGCCGGCGTAGGCCGAGGCGAACTCGCTGGGCTCGACCCCGGTCGGGCGCCAGCCGCGCGAACCGGCCTGGGAGGCAAAGTAGCCGACCCAGCAGCCGAGGTCGACCAGGCGACCGGGAGCGGCGTGGCGCTCGATCCGCTCGAGGATCTCGTCGGCGGTCCGCCTCTGGCCGGCCTCCTCGGCGATGTAGTCCTCGGAGGACGCCTCGGCGTAGGACTCGCCGAGCTCGGCCCGGTCGGGCATCTGCGCGAGTTGCATGTGGCCGCAGTTGGCACAGCGCACGATGTCGGCCAGCGCTGTCCCATATTCGTCGGTTGTCGGGATCAACCCGGCCTCGCCTGCCGCACCGGCGACCTTCAGATGGGGGGTCAGAGGGCCGCTCCCACAGGCGGCGCATTGTCGGTCGGTGGCCAGAGGCGTCTAGATTACGCGCGATGCGCGGGCGCAAGGGCGAGCCTCAATGGCCGAAGACGCTTCCCGTCCTCACGGAGGAGCAGCAGCAGATCAGCGAAGACTGGTATCGCGTGTGGCTGCCCCAGTTGGGTCGCAAGTACAAGCCGATCGACTGGTTCCACCACACCTACCCCACGCGCCGGCCCGCGCCACCCGGCGGTCGCACGCTCGAAATCGGCTCGGGGTTCGGCAACCAGATCCAGTACGAGGACCTCTCAGATCAGGAGTACGTCGCCGTCGACCTGCGGCCGGAGATGACCGAGGCGGTCACCCGCGACTACCCGGAGGTGACCGCGTTGACGGTGGACGTGCAGCGCGAGCTGCCCTTTCCCGATGGCCACTTCGACCGTGTCCTCGCCGTCCAGGTCCTCGAGCACATGCCGAACCTGCCGCCCGCGCTCGACGAGATCCACCGGGTGATGAGGCCAAACGCGAAGTTCATCGTCGTCATCCCCTGCGAGGGCGGCCGGGCCTACAGCCTCGCGAGGCAAATCAGCTCCAAGCCGCAGTTCGAGAAACGCTATGACACCGACTTCGACTGGTTCGTCGCCAGCGAGCACTGCAACGTCCCCTGGGAGA
>JAWVFM010000365.1:0-2980 GCA_033856015.1 Solirubrobacterales bacterium | reverse complement strand
CGGCCCGGCCGAGGCCGGGACCTCGTTGTCGCCGACCTCCGTCTTGTTCCCGTAGCCGAGTTGTCCCAGCCCGTTCCACCCCCAGCAGCGAACCGAGCTGTCCGAGAGGAGCGCGCAGCTGAACCGCGCGCCTCCTGAGAGCGACGTCGCCGGGCTCGCATGCGCCTGAGCGGGCTGAGCCTGGAACGCCGTCGCGAACAGGCACAGGCCGCCAAGCGCCACCAGGCGAAGCCGTCGGAGTCGTAGAGCGCTCATGCGGCAAACATAGCCCGCCCAAGGCGGGAATTCACACACCCAGGGCTACGCCTTCCACACCTCAGCGGGTCCCCTTTCACGCTCGCTTCATCGATGCAGTGGCACGCTGAGGGCGCACCCGATGAAAGGAAGCACCATGAGACTCAACCCCAAGACCTCGAGCGTTCTCGGCGCAGGATGCGCGCTCCTCGCGACAGGCGCGTTTGCAGCGACCGGCTCCGCCGCCGGTAATCCTGCCAAGCCGGCCCACGGCTTGGGAGTCTTCGATGGCTCTTCGGCGAAGATCACCAACCCGTACCTGCCGATCTCGAAGTTCCACCGCACCGTCCTGCGCGGCGTCGACGGCAGTCAGCACCTGCGGATCGTCAGGACGCTCCGTCGGCACACCGCGACCTTTCATCACCACGGTCAGACGGTCAAGGCCGCAATCGTCAAGGACGTCGTCCATGACACCCAGAGCGGCCGCAGGATCGAGCGGACGGTCGACTACTTCGCCCAGGACACGGCCGGCGCGGTGTACTACTTCGGCGAGAAGGTGAACGAGTACCCGCGCCACGGACCCGTGCAGCACGGCGGCCAGTGGCGACTTGGACGCGACACGAAGACGCCCGGCATCCTCATGCCCCCTCGCCCGCACCTCGGAGACTCCTTCAAGTCGGAGGCGGTTCCCGGTGTCACACACGAGACCGACCACGTCGTCGCACGCGGCCTGAAGCGCGACATCGCGGGCCACACGTACCGTCGGGTCATGCGCGTCCGCGAGAACGCCGGGCCGCCACCCGAGGTCGAGTTCAAGACCTACGCACCGGGCGTCGGCGTGATCACCGAGGCGAACGGCGGCATTCACCTGATCAAGTCGATCCGCTGAGGCCTGCTCGCGCCGAGCCTCAACTAGAGTCGCCTCTATGAAGGCGGCGGTGATCTACGAGAACGGCGGCCCGGACGTCCTGCGGTACGAGGACGTACCCGATCCCGAGTGCCCCGACGGTTGTGTCGTGATCGACGTCGAGGCGATCAGCATCGAGGGCGGGGACCTCCTGGCTCGGGCGGGGTCACCCCCGCCGTCGGTCCCGCACATCGTCGGCTACCTCGCCGCGGGCACGATCGCCGAGGTCGGCGCCGGCGTCGAGGATCGTGCAGTCGGCGACCAGGTGGTGACCCTGAACTCGGCCGGATCGCACGCCTCGAAGCGCGCGGTTCCCGCGATGACGACCTGGCTGGTCCCCGAAGGCTTGGACGCGGCCAGTGCGGCCTGCGTCCCGGTGGCGGTCGGCACCGCGCAGGAGTGCCTGTTCACAGCCGGCAACCTGCAGGCAGGGCAGACCGCGCTGGTCCACGCCGGCGCGGGCGGCGTTGGCATGGCCGCGATCCAGCTCGCGAAGCAGGCCGGTGCGACCGTGATCTCGACCGCGTCGAGCGACGAGAAGCTCGAGCGCCTGAAGGATTTCGGCCTGGACCACGGGATCAACTACGCGAACGAGAGCTTCGTCGAGCGGGCCCGCGAACTGACCGACGGGCGCGGCGCGGACGTCATCCTCGACTCGGTCGGCGGCCAGAACCTGGTCGACAGCATTGGCGCCCTCGCCTACCGCGGGACGCTCGTCAGCGTCGGCGTTGCCGGCCGCGCCGGTTCGAACATCGAGGCGAAGGAGCTTTGGGGCCAGAACAACACGCTCCGGGGCGTCTTCCTCGGCGGGGCGCTGCTGAGCGAGTTCCCCCGTGTCCACGCGATGATCGCCGAGTTGTTCGAGCGGGTCGCGAGCGGCGAGGTGCGCATCGAGATCGCCCGGACTTTCCCGCTCGCCGAGGCTGCCGACGCGCACACCTACATCGAGAGCCGCCAGGCCTTCGGTCGCGTCGTGATGGCGCCCTAGCCGACCGCTCGATGTCGCTGGAGGGCGCTCAGAGAACGCGCGTTGCCGGCGCGGGCGACCTCGAGGGCCTCACCTCCACGCTGACGGCGGCCTTCGCGACCGATCCGCTGTGGAGCTGGGCCTTCCCGGACGCCGCGGACCTGGAGGTCTGGTGGCGCTTCCTGATTCAGAGCGCCCTCCGCTACCCGTGGATCTGGGTGAGTGGTGAATTCCGGGCCGCCGCGGTCTGGATTCCGCCGAACGGCACCGAGCTGACAGCGGCAGAGGAGAAGCGCGTTGACCCGCTCCTGGCAGAGCTCATCGGTCCGCGCGCCGGCGAGGTGGAGGAGTTGCTCGAGCGCTTCGAGGCCTCCCACCCCAGGGAGCGGCCGCACTACTACCTGAGCCTCCTGGGAACCCACCCTGACCACCGAGGCCACGGCCTCGGGATGGGGCTGCTCGCCGAGAACCTCGTGAGGATCGATGCCGAAGGGATGCCGGTTTACCTGGAGTCGAGCAACCCGGCGAACAATCGGCGCTACGAGGCGCTCGGGTTCAGGCAGGTCGGAGAGTTCTCGACTCCCGACCAAGCGCACACGGTGGCGACGATGTGGCGTGAGCCGACGCCGTAACTGGTCGTCCAAGCGGCGTGGCGGTCGAAAGGCCGAGAGACAGGGGTCAGGTGTTCTCGACGCCGGGCGATCGCGCCGCGTCGCAGACGTGGAGCTTGCCGTGAGCCTTGTAGGTCTTTTCGAAGACCTTGGCCTGATAGTGACCTGCCTGGGGATTGTCGACAGTCACGTACCAATCTCCGTTGGAGCTCGTCGTGTCGGTGGCCGCGACTTCCTGCGAGCCTGGCGGCCCCTGTAGGA
>JAWVFM010000364.1:0-4028 GCA_033856015.1 Solirubrobacterales bacterium | reverse complement strand
CTTGCGACGCCGCGGGACGATGTGGAGGTGGAAGTGGGGGACGCTCTGGCTGACGATGCTGTTGGCGGCCACGAACGTGCCCTCCGCGGCCATCGCGTCGCGGATCGCGACCGAAAGCATCCTGGCCTTCACGAAGAGCCTTCCGGCGAGCGCCTCCGGGACGTCCCAGATTGCCTCGTGGTGCTCGCGCGGGATCAGCAGCGTGTGCCCCGGAAAGAGCGGCCGGTTGTCGAGGAACGCGATCGCCTCATCGTCGGAGAACACGATATGGGCATCGGTCTCGCCCGCGGCGATGGAGCAGAAGACGCAGTCGGCCAAGGCGAGCGGCTCAGGCAACGACGGTGAGGGCGCCCGGCTCGATGCCGACGTCGACCTCGGTGTGGTCGCCGATGTAGTCGCCGTCGACCTGGACCGGGAAGGGGCGGATGCTGCCGTCGCCGCCACTCGCCGTGGCCTCGATGCGCGCCTCCGTGAGGCCCTCGAAGTGGTCGATCTGCCGGTGGTCGGACATTCGCATGCGCCCGCCGAGGGCCCTGGCGATGATGGTCGGGACATCTCGCTGGGCAGCGCGGCGAAGCATGGCCAGAGAGAGCGTGCCGTTCGCGATGTCGGCGCCCTCGCAGATGTGCACCGGCTGGCTGCCGAAGTACGTGAACGGGTCCGAGTTCTGGACGATCGCGGTGATGCCCTCGGAGGAGCGGCCCTCGGTCTCGGCCCGCATGGTGACGGGGTTCACCAGGTACTGGCGGTAGAAGCCGCCGACGGCGGTGGATACGTAGAACCACCGACCGCCCCGCGCCTTCAGCTTCGGGTGGGCATCGACGTGCTTGGCCGCCGTGGCGTCCAGGCCCGCGCCGCACGCGAACAGGAAGCGGCGGCCGTTGGCCGTCCCCAGGTCGACCTTGCGTGGATGGAAGTCGTCGGCCAGGGCGAGCAGGTGCTCGGTCGCGTCAACCACGTCGTTCGGTATCCCGAGCGTGCGGCAGATGACGTTGGTCGAGCCTCCGGGGAGGACGGACACCGGGATCCCCGTGCCCGCCACGCCGTTCGCCACCTCGTTCAGGGTGCCGTCGCCGCCGAACGCGACCACCATGTCGTAGGCCCCCTCCGCCGCCGCGCGGCCGATCTCGGTGGCGTGGTCCTTCGCGGTGGTCGACTCGGCCTCGACCTCGTAGCGACCCTGGAGCGCGTAGACCACGAGGTTCTTGAGGCGATCCGACACGGTGGTCGCGTACGGGTTGACGATGATCAGCATCCGCTTCTTCTTGCGACGCGAGCCGGGCTTCGCGGGGGAGGGCGCGGTCGCGGTTGGCTTCGCCGGCGCGGTCACGGTCACGCCGCCGATCCTACGGCCTCGAACCTGACGAGGCCGCCGTCGTCGACCTCGCGCACGCGGCCGTCGCGGATCAGCAGGTCGACATGGCCGATCACCTCCGAGAGCGTCAGGAAGGCCTGCGTGACGGCCACGTTGCCCCACAGGCTCTGCGCGATCTCGTGGGCGCTCCGCGGCCGCTCGGCGATCAGGTCATAGATCTTCTCGGCGCGCTTGCGGTGCATCGCGAAGCGCTCGTCGATCAGGTCGCGGTGGTTGGTGACCGGGTCGCCGTGGCCGGTCAGCACGATGTCGGCGGGCAGCTCTCGGGTTCGCTCGAGCGAGGCCATGTACGTGAGGAGCGCCTTCGGACGCTCGTCGGAGCCGTCGAGCGGTCTCGAGAGGAGCGGGTTCGAGGAGATGTGCCCGAGCAGGTGGTCCGCCGCGACGAGGATGCGGCGCTCCTCGTCCCAGAAGAGCGTGTCCGATGGCGAGTGCCCCGGGCGGTGTTGGACCTGAAGCTCGCGGTCGCGGAGCCTGAGCAGCTCGCCGTCGTGGAGCGGTCGCGTGATCCTGGCGTGCGATCCCCAGCCGCGAAAGCTCCGCGACACGGAGCGCAGCGCGACGACGACGTCCTCGGAGATGCCGTGGCGGCGCATGAGCGCGACCGCGTACTGGTCGTCGCGCTCGGCATCGTCGGCGAAGTTCTCGAAGAACGGGACGGCCACGTCGATCGCGGCCACGTCGGCGCCCGAGCGCTCGCTGACGATCTCCGCGAGGCCGAGGTGGTCGAGGTGCTGGTGGGTGAGGATCACCAGCTCGATCGACTCGAGCGGGTGGCCGAGCTCGGCGAGCTGGCGCTGGAGCTCATCCAGCGCCTTGCCGGAGTTCGGGCCGGTGTCGATCAGGGTCAGCGGCTCGTCGTCGATCAGGTAGCAGTTGACGCGCCCGACCGCGAACGGCGTGGGGATCGGGAGCCGGTGGATGCCGGCGTCGCGGGCCCGCTCGAGCGCCTCGTCCGGCGTCACGCGCGAATTACGCCGAGGACCTCGTCGCGCTTCGCCTCCATGTCCTCCCGGGAGACGAGGGACTCGAGGTTCAGCCGCAGCAGCGGCTCGGTGTTGGACGGACGGACGTTGAAGTGCCAGTCGGGGTAGTCGATGGAGACGCCGTCGAGCCAGCCCACCTCGGCGTCGGCGTGGAGCGCGGCGATCTCCTTCATCTTCGCCTCGGGGTCGGCGACCTCCGAGTTGATCTCGCCGGAGATGAAGTAGCGAGAGCGAAGCTCGGCGACGAGCTCGGAGAACGGACGGGCGGACACCGAGAGCAGCTCGAGGACCAGAAGCGCCGGGATCGTCCCGGAGTCCGCGCACCAGAAATCACGGAAGTAGTAGTGGCCGGAGACCTCGCCGGCGAACGCCGCCCCCTGCTCGCGCATGGCGATCTTCATGAAGGCGTGGCCCACGCGGCCCATCTGGGAAGCGCCCCCGAGCTCGGCGACCGTGTCGGCGACCGCGCGGCTGGCGCGGACGTCGTAGAGCACGGTGGCGCCGGGCTCGCGCTCGAGGACCTTGCGCGCCAGGAGCGCGGTCAGGAAGTCGCCGTCGACGAACTCGCCCCGGTCGTCGATGAAGAAACAGCGGTCGGCGTCCCCGTCCCAGGCGATGCCGAGGTCGGCACCCTCGGACCTGACGCGCTCGATGATGAACTCACGGTTCTCGGGCAGAAGCGGGTTCGGCTCGTGGTCCGGGAACTCTCCGTCGGGCATCCAGTAGGTGGTGGTGACCTCGAGGCCGAGCTGCTCGAGCAGCGGGCCGACCATTGGCCCGGCCATGCCGTTGCCGCCGTCGACCACGACATGCAGCGGCTTGACCCGCGTCGGGTCGATGAAGGACATCGCCCGCGCCTGGAAGTCGTCGTAGACGTTCACTGCCTCGACCCAGCCGCCGCCGGGAGCCACTCCGAGCCCGGCCTGGATCTCGCGACGGACATCCTGGATCCCCGCATCGCCGGAGAGCGCGAGCGCGCCTTCGCGCACGAGTTTCACGCCCGTGTACGCCTTGGGGTTGTGCGACGCCGTGACCATCGCGCCGCCGTCGAGCTCCTTCCAGCCGACCAGGTGGTAGAGCATCTCCGTGCCGACCATCCCGGCGTCCGTGACGCCGGCTCCCTCGTCGACAAGCCCCGCGCAGAGCCGGCCCGCCATCTCGGGTGCCTGCAGGCGCATGTCGCGCCCGAGGCCGACGCGAAGCTCGGATGGGTCCTTGCCGCGCAGCCTCGCGAGGACGCGCGCGAAACCGCGGCCGATCGCGTAGGCGGTGTCACCGTCCATCTCGGATCCGTAGAGCCCGCGGATGTCGTAGGCCTTGAATATGGAGTCGGCCGCCAACTCCGGTGACATCAGAACTTGCCCCGAAGCGCCTCGTAGGACTGCTCGAGGGTCTGCGGCATCACGCGGGTGTCGGCCAGGACCGGCATGAAATTGGTGTCGCCACCCCAGCGCGGGACCACGTGCATGTGGATGTGGTGCTCGACGCCGGCGCCCGCAACGCGGCCCTGGTTGAAGCCAACGTTGAAGCCATGCGGCTGGTACTGGCCTTCGAGCACCGTGATCGCGCGCTGGGCGAGCGCCATCATCTCGGCGACGGCCTCGGAGTCCACCGCCTGGAGCGCGCCGACGTGCTCGTAGGGCGCGATCATCAGGTGCCCGTTCGTG
>JAWVFM010000363.1:0-4088 GCA_033856015.1 Solirubrobacterales bacterium | reverse complement strand
CGGGTGGTTGTGCGACTCGACCTTGAACGCCACGGCCCAGCCGCCAGGAAGGCTCACCGCTCCTGCGTTCTCGCCCGGTCCCATCAGCACCCGGGGGCCCTCGACCGGAAGGCGACCAAGAAGCTTTCGGCTGTGCTTGTAGGCGCAGTGCTCGGACCACAGAAGCGAGAACATCGCGAGCTCCACGCCGTTCGGCTCTCGCCCGATCAGCTCGACGATGAGCTCGTACTCGGCGTCGGTCAGCCCGAGCTCACGGTGGGTGGCGTCGCTCACCCGCCCTCGGCTCCGGTCGCGGCCGGCTGTGCGGCGCTCTCGACCTCGTATCCGGCCGCCGCCAGAGTCTTGCCCGCGATCGCCTCGTACTCGCGCCGATCCGCCTCGCTCATCAGCGTCTTCCAGCGTGCGACCCGATCCGAGCGCGGCGGCTCGGAGGCGAGCCTGTGGCTCTCGACGCGGGATTCGGCGCTGACCGTTCCCCATGGACGGTCGAGGTCGCGGGCCTTCTCCGCGAGCCGCTCGGAGGCGCGCTCGTGGTAGGCGAGCATCTCCGGCTGGAAATCGAGCTCGATGAAGTCGCACACGTGGCGCAGGACGGCCTCCGTGTCGACGATCAGGTCCTCGTAGTGCACCTCGAGGTAATGCTCCAGGCGCGGCGCCTGGCGCCGTGCCGCCTCGATCCGCTGCTTCCAGTTCTCGGCAGCGGCGGCGATCGACGAGGGCCCCCAGCTGCGCGGCACCACCGAGAGCGCGACGTCGCGACCGTCCCGGATGATGTGGACGAAGCGCGACTCCGGCAGCACCTTCTGGATGAGGCGCATCCGCTGGACGTAGCCCGGGGTCTTGTCACCCCAGCGGACCTTGCCCTGCTGTTCGGCGTAGACCCGGAAGAACTCGCGCGTGGCATCGGCGGCGGTGAGCGGCCGCAGCGCCCTGAACCGCGCCCGCAGTTCGTCCTCGGAGAGGTGGAAGTCGCCCCAGCGGTCGCCCTCGACGATGATGTCGGCGACCTCGTCGGCGCTCATGCGGCGCTTCTTCATGGCGCGGATGAGCGGGACGACGAAGTGGGTCTCACCCGGGATCGCCACCTCCGAGTGGGTGTCGATCATGAGGCGCAGGAGCGTCGTCCCGGACCGGGTCGCGCCGCAGATGAACGGCACCGGGAAGTCCGGCTTGCGGCGCCCGGCGATCCGCGCTCGGAAGATGCGATCGGAGCGGAAGCGGTTCAGGCCGCGCCGGCCGAACTGGACGCTCATGCCGCCGCCCCGGAGCGACCGCGGGCCGCGGCCGTCTCGATCAGCTCGCCGAGCCCCGCGACGGTGTGCGACCAGCTCCGTTCCTCGCGGACCTCCCGGGCGCCGGCGG
This sequence comes from Solirubrobacterales bacterium, assembly GCA_033856015.1. GTDB lineage: Bacteria > Actinomycetota > Thermoleophilia > Solirubrobacterales > 70-9 > JAWVFM01. The sequence continues at coordinate 2,726 of JAWVFM010000363.1, read as the reverse complement.
CGAGCCGGTCGCGAAGCTCGTCGTCCGCCAGGCGCTCGATCGCTGCGGCGAGGTCGTCGACATCAGGGTCGTAGGCGGGAATCCCCGACTGGGCCTGGCCGTTGGGGATGCTGCGGACCAGGAGCCCGTTGCGCCCGTCCGCGATGACCTCGTTCAACGGCGGGAAGTCGTTGGTGATCACCGGCATCCCGAACGCCGTCGCCTCGAACAGCGGCAGCCCCAGGCCCTCCCAGCGAGCCGGCGACAGGCACACGTCGGAGCCCGCAAACGTCGCCAGGTGCTCCTCGGTCGGCTGGTCGTCGAGCAGGAACTCGATGCGCGAATCGCGCGCTGCGGCCTCGCGGGCGAGCTTGGTGGTCTTGCGCTCCACCTGGGCCTTCACCAGCAGGCGCAGGCGCGGGCTCGTGGTGCGCTCGAAGGCCTCGAGCGCCGGCTCGATCGGCTTGCGATGGCCGATGAAGCCCGCCGGGAAGATGACCTGGACGCAGTCCTCGGGGTAGCGCCGCCTGCCCTCGACGGCGAGGAGCTCGGGGTGGATCCCCCACGGGACGTACGGCGTCTCGAGCCCGAGGTCCCGGTAGCGCTCCTGCTCGAAGCGGGTGAACGAGTAGACGAGGTCGTACGCCTCGCGGGCGCCGGCCACGTGCTCTGCCGAGAAGTGCTCCCAGACGAAGCGGCCGATCACGACGACGCCGCGGCGGCGAAGCGCCGCGAGCTCGTCGAACTGGTAGTTCTGGTCGCAGAGGACGACGTCGATGCCGCGTCGCTCGACCCATGCCTGGTATTCGTCACCCGTGACGTCGTAGGCGCCAGCCTCGTCGACGTTGGGCTGGTCCCAGACGCCGTCGCGCTGCAGGCGGCCCTTCATCGGTCCCCGCTGCTTCTTGGGGCGGGCGAGGATGAAGGTCTCGTGGCCGAGCTCGTCGACCGCGGAGCGGAGCTGGCGGGCGACCACCGGCTGGCCCCGGTTGAACCATTTGGTCACGAACCCGACGCGCATCGAGTCGAGCCTACGCGGCTTCCCGCTCGTCGTAGCCCAGGTCGGCCAGGACGGCGCCGGCGTGCTCACGGAAGATCGCGACGTCGTCGGCGCTCATGCGCTCCCGCCACAGGCCCACGTGGTCCGCGCGCGGCGGCTCGCTCGTCAGCGCATGTGCCTCCACTCGGGACTCCGCGGAGAGGGCGCGCTTGTCCTCCTCGGCCTCGAGCGGCCGCGCGATCTCGCTCAGCCGCTCCTCGGCGCGCTCGTGGTAGCTCAGCATTCGCGGGTCCCATTCCAGCTCGAGGAACTCGCAGATGCCCTTCAGGGTCTGCTCCGGCTCCGTCACGAGGTCCTCGTAGTGGACCTCCAGGTAGTGCTTCACCTCGGTCGCCACGCGCCGGGTTCGGTTGATCCGGTGCCGCCAGCGGCGCGCCACCTGCTCCGTAGTCAGCCCTGCGTCGCGGTCCTTGAGCGAAAGGGCGACGTCGCGGCCGTCGCGGATCATGTGGATGAAGTGCGCCTCGGGGAGCACGCGCTCGATGCGCCGCAGCCGAGTCGCGTAACCGGGGGTCTTGTCGCCCCAGCGCTGCTTGCCCTGGCGCTTCGCGTAGAGGTTGTAGAAGGCGCGGGCGGGGAAGGCGGGCTTGTCGAGGGGGGCGACGCCCTGCAGCGTCTTCAGCATGTCCTTCTCGGAGATGCCGAAGTCCTCCCAGCGGCGGTTCTCGGTGAAGATCGAGATGACCTCCTCGGGTGTGTCGCGGCCCTGGTTGAAGGCCTTGACGAGCTCCGGCAGGAAGTGCGTCTCCGGGGGAATCGTCAGGTTCGGATGGGAGTCGAGCATCAGTCGCAGCAGCGTCGTCCCGGAGCGCGTCATGCCGACGATGAACGGCGCCGGCGGGCCCTTCTTTCGCACCAGGCGACGTCGCCGGCCGCGGAAGTAGGAGATCTTCGCCTCCTTGCGGCGCAGGCGCCGGGCCTTCTTGACGCGCTCCTGGCGACGGTTCCAGTCGCGCATGTTGCGGTGCTTGGCCTTGGCGCCGGTGCGCTTCCCCTCGCCGCTCACGACGCCGGTTCCGGGTCCGCCGCGGGGCTGTCGACGGGGACCCCTGTCTCGTAGCCCAGCGCGGCGAGCATCTCGCCCGCGACCGCCTCGAACGCCTGCCGGTCCGCCTCGCTCATCTGCCGCTTCCAGCGGCTGACGCGATCCGCATCCGGCGGCTTCGTGGTCATGGCGTGGGTTGCCAGGCGGCGCTCGACGGAGAGGTCAGCGGATCGATCGTCGGCGGGCAGCGCCCGCGCCATCTCGTTGAGGCGGTCCGCTGAGCGCTCGTGGTAGTCGAGCATCGCCGCGTCGAACTCCAGGCCGATCAGCTCGCAGACGCGGCGGAGCGTGGCCTCGGTATCGGTGATCAGGTCCTCGTAGCGGACCTCGCCGTAGTGCGCAAGCTCAGGCGCCGCGGCGCGCGCCTTCTCGATCTTCCGCATCCAGCGCCGGCCCACGTGCGCGGCGTCGATCTCGCGCACGGTCCGGTCCAGGACGGAGAGCGCCACGTCACGGCCGTCGCGGATCACGTGCACGAAGCGGGCCTCCGGCAGCGCCCGCTGGATCTGGGGCATCTTGCCGACGTAGCGCGGCGTCTTCTCCCCCCAGCGCGGCTTGCCCTCCTTGGCGGCGTAGGCCTCGTAGAAGCCCCGCACCGCGTCGCCGGCGTCGAGGCCGGGAAGCGCCCGCAGCCAGCCCAGC
>JAWVFM010000362.1:0-12138 GCA_033856015.1 Solirubrobacterales bacterium | reverse complement strand
CGCTCGACCTCGAACGGGTTCATGCGGACCTCGGAAGCCGGGAACGGGCAGCTCGCGTTGTGCTCGTCGATGGCCCTGGAGATGGCCTCGAGGTTCTTGGCCTCGGCGCTGGACACCGGGTCCGAGTCTAGCCCTCAAGCGAGTGAGGGCCCGGCCGAAGCCGGGCCCTCTGCGCTGCTACTTCGAGCTCAGGAGGGTTCCTGTGCTCCCGAATCCGAGGCGGGACTTGGTGGCCGCCGTGAGGTCGTAGTCACGACCGGCGACGTACGGGCCACGGTCGATCACCGGTACGCGGACCTGACGGCCCCTGTAGCGGAGCGTGACCTTGCTGCCGCACGGCAGCGTCCTGTTGGCGACGCCCATGGTGCCCGGCTCGAGAGTTCCACCGCAGGCCAGGTGACCGCCGTAGAGGCCGGGGCCGTACCAGGAGGCGACAGCGTGGCGGAACACGGTCACGTGCCCCGCGTGGTCCGAGCTGCCGCTTGCGGCGCGGTCCCCCTTGGCCTTCACGCTGACCGGGAACCGGCCGAGCGAGCCCGCCTGCCAGCGGACCTTGAAGTGGCCGCGGCCGTCCGTGTGCGTGCGGACGGTGCTGCGGCCGACCCGCACCTTCACGGGACGCCCGGCGTCTCCCGGGACGACGTTGCCCTTGACGGCGACGGTGTGCCCGGCGGTCGTGGCGCCACCGTTGACCACGTGCGCGCTCAGCCTGGAGGTGACTCGCACCTGGGCCGGAACGCTCGACCGCGACGCGGGCGACAGCGCGCGGTACGCGCCGCTCTTGGTTGCCCGGAGGGTCACGTGGTAGTTCCCCGCCTGGCCGGTGACCAGGCGTCGCAGGGTCTCCCAGCCGTGCCCGTGCTTGGGATGGAAGGCGATCGCCACTCGGCGGTGCGCCCTGCCCGGCACGCTCCCGCGGAGGTGGAAGTGGCGTCCGAACTTGACGTTGTGCACGCCGCTGACCAACGTGGCCTTCGGCCCCTTGGCGCCGGCGGAGCTGCCGGCGCCGAGCGCGGTCGCGGTGGCTATGAGTGCGGCGAGAGGCAGCGCGAGCGCCAGTGCACGGCGCGCGGCACGCCTCCGCCTGATACGGAAGCGACGCATTGTCGATCCTCGCTTTCGGCTCCGCCTGCAGGACGGTCGCCGGTGCTCACGGCGACTCGCTTCGGGCATAGGTCCGCCCGCTCTTGGCCCCGGACATCGCGCGCCCAGCACGCCCACCGGTGGCCCCCCGCTCCCCCGTCCTGAAAGAGCGCTTGGCTCCGGCAGGGGATTCGGCAGGTCGTTAGCTAATTCGTGGGCCCCAGGCTAGGGGCGAACATACGTTCCGTGTGTGACTCCGGTCACTCACCTCACCGTTTGGCAAGATTCGCTTTTCGGCGTATGCCTGCGAGAATCGACAGTTGATGCACGGCAGCCGGCTCACAGGCCTCGACTCGTCCTTTCTCCACCTGGAGACCGGCCCGGCGCATATGCACGTGGCCTCGACGTCGATCTTCGAGGGGCCTGCGCCGAGCCTCGAGGAGTACCGCGAGCACCTGGCGTCGCGCCTTCACCTCGTCCCCCGCTTCCGCCAGAAGCTGCGGTTCGTCCCGTACGGCCAGGGGCGCCCGGTCTGGGTGGACGATCCCCAGCTAAACCTCGACTACCACGTCCGTCACACCGCCCTTCCAGAGCCCGGCTCCGAGGAGCAGCTGCGCACGCTCGCGGCGCGCATCTTCTCGCAGCGCCTCGACCGCTCCAAGCCGGTTTGGGAGATGTGGCTCGTCGACGGCGTGGAGGGTGGCCGCTTCGCGGTGATCGGCAAGAGCCACCACTGCCTCATCGACGGGGTCTCCGGGGTTGACATAAGCACGGTGCTCTACGACCTGGACGAGGACCCCGAGCCCGTCCCCCGCCCCGACCCCTGGATCCCGAACCCTGAGCCGTCCGACGCCCAGCTGCTCGCCGACGCGCTGCTCGAGCGCGCGACCAGCCCGGCCGAGATGATCCGCGGCGTCCGGGCGCTGGCTCGCGGGCCCCGCCAGGCGCTGCGCGCCGCGGGCGAGGGGATCCTGGCCGCGGGCTCGTTCGCCAAGGCGAGCTTCGACGCTCCCGCCTCGCCGTTCAACCTCGAGATCGGCCCCTACCGGCGCTTCGCCACGGTCCAGACCGAGCTCGCCGAGCTCAAGCGGATCAAGGACGTTGCCGGCGGAACGGTCAACGACGTAGTCCTGGCCGTCGTCTCTGGAGCTCTCGGGAGCTACATGCGCGCTCGCGGGCACTCGACGGACGGCCTGGAGCTGCGGGCGATGGTCCCGATCAGCGTCCGCACCGCCGATCAGCACGGCCAGCTCGGCAACCAGGTGTCGTCGATGATGGCCCCGCTTCCGGTGGGCGTCGAGGACCCGCTCGAGCGCCTCCACGCCGTCAGCGAGGCGATGGGCGACCTGAAGTCCTCCAAGCAGGCGGTCGGCGCGACGATGCTCACCAACCTCTCGGACTTCGCCCCGCCGACGATCGTCGGCCAGGCTGCGCGGCTTCAATCCCGCCAGCGGTTCTTCAACATGGTGGTGACGAACGTGCCCGGCCCGCAGTTCCCGCTCTACCTGCTCGGCCGCAAGCTCCTGCACACGTTCCCGATGGTCCCGCTCGCGCGAAACCAGGCGGTCTGCTTCGGGATCATGAGCTACGACGGGAACGTCGACTTCGGGCTGATCGGCGACTACGACGCGATCCCGGACCTGGACGATCTCGCGGCCGACCTCGAGGCGGCGATCACCGAGCTCGCCGTCGCGACCGGTGGCGAGAAGCAGGGCCGCTTCTCGCGCCGCGCCACTCGCGCCAACGGCGCGCGCGCCGAGGCCTGACCCGCCAGTCCAGCGGTTCGGTCCTGCGCCGGGGCGATGATCCCGGTATGGCAGACCAGCCACGCCGGACCCTTGGAGCGCGCCTGCTTGGGTCAGGGGCGCGCAGCGCCCGCGCCCTTGCCGGTGCCACCGGGCTGGATGCCACCATCGAGTCCGCGACCGAGGACGCCATCGTGAGCGCCGTCCAGAGCGCCGCGGTGGAGCGCGCGCTGGTGCGCCTCCTGGAGGGCCCGGCCCTCGAGGATGCGATCTCGCGGGCGGTCGCGAGCCCCGCCGTCGAGCGCGCGGTGATGAACGCGCTCGACAGCGGCCTTGTCGAGCGCGTCTGGGACCGGATCCTCGAGAGCGAGGAGGCTCAGAAGCTGGTCGAGCGAATCGCCCAGGCGCCCGAGGTCAGAGCTGCGCTTGCCTCGCAGGGAATCGGCCTGATCGAGGACATCGGCCGTCAGCTCGGCGGCGTCTCGCGCGACCTGGACGACGCGATCGAGACGCTCGTTCGCCGGGTGATCCGCCGCCCGCAGCGAGCCGCGCGAACGGACCGTGCCGGCCTCGCCACGCGTGGCCTGGCGCTCGCGCTCGACTTCGGCATCGTCAACCTGGCGTTCATCGGGGTGTCCGCCCTCGTCTCCCTCGCCTTCGGGCGCGCGAGCGGCACAGGTGCCGTCGTGATCGGCACCGGCGCCTGGCTTGTGGTCGGGTCCGTCTACCTCACCACTTTCTGGTCCCTCGCCGGCCAGACGCCGGGAATGCGCCTGCTCGGGATCCGGATCGAGACGGAGACGTCGCGGCGAATCGGCCTGCGCCGCGCGGTCCGCCGCCTCGTCGGCCTCACCCTCGCGCTCCTGCCGTTGGGCCTCGGGCTCGTCGGCGTCCTGGCCTCCGACGAGCGCCGTGGGTTCCACGACCGGCTGTCGGGCACCCGCGTGGTCTACGCCCCGCGACCGGGCTGGCGCGCCTAGCTGCCAGCCCGCCGGCCCTCCATACTTGGTGCATGGCGAAGACGAAGCTCAGGCTGGCTCTGGCCCAGATCAACCCGACGGTTGGCGCGATCGAGGCCAACGGCCGCCTCATCTCCGAGTGGATCGATCGGGCGCGCGAGGCCGGCGCGAGCGTGGTGGTCTTCCCAGAGCTCGCGCTGACGGGCTACCCGCCCGAGGACCTGCTGCTGAAGGCCCACTTCCTCGACGCGGCGCAGGCGGAGCTGGATGCTCTCGCAGCGCGGACCGAGGGCATCGTCGCCGTCGTCGGCTTCCCGGAGCGCGCGGCCGCGGTCCACAACGCCGCTGCGGTGCTCGCCGATCGGGGAGTCGCCGCCGTCTACCGCAAGGTCCTCCTGCCGAACTACGGCGTCTTCGACGAGGACCGCTACTTCGAGCCCGGCGAGCAGCCCTCCCTTGTCGAGGTGAACTGCGTCGCGATCGGCCTGACGATCTGCGAGGACATCTGGTTCGCCGGTCCCCCTGCCAGCCTGGAGGCAGAGGCCGGCGCCCAGCTCATCGTGAATCCGTCGGCCTCCCCGTATCACCGCGGCAAGGGCACGGGGCGTGAGCGGATGATCGCCGAGCGCGCGCGCGAGACGGGCGCGGCGTTCGCGCTGTGCAACCTGGTCGGCGGCCAGGACGAGCTCGTCTTCGACGGCCACAGCGTCGTGATCGACCCGGCCGGCCGGACCCTGGCGCGCGGCCTGCAGTTCGCGGAGGACCTCGTGCTTTGCGACCTCGAGCTGGAGACCGGCACTGCGGCCGGCAAAGGCCCGGCCACGCTCATCGGGAGCGTCTCGACCCCGGAGCCGAAAGGCTCGGCACCGGGGCATCTGGCCGCGCCCCTCGAGCCGACGGCAGAGGTCTACGCGGCGCTCACAGCCGGCCTGCGCGACTACGTGGACAAGAACGGGTTCGACCGCGTGCTGGTAGCCGTCTCCGGCGGCATCGACTCGGCGCTCGTGGCCCTGCTCGCGGCCGATGCGCTGGGCCCGGAGCGCGTGACGTGCGTCGTCATGCCCTCGCCCCATTCGAGCGACGAGACCCAGGAGGACGCGCGGACGATCGCCCGCAACCTGGGCGCCGAGCTTCGCGAGCTGCCGATCGCCGGGGCGATGGACACCTTCGACCAGCTCCTCGCGAACGGCCGGCCCGAGGCCGGCGCGGCTGCCGGCCTGGCCGCCGAGAACCTTCAGGCACGGATTCGCGGCAACCTGATGATGGCGATCTCGAACCGCACCGGCTGGCTCGTCCTGACCACCGGCAACAAGAGCGAGATGTCGGTCGGCTACGCGACCCTCTACGGAGACATGGCGGGCGGCTTCGCGGTGATCAAGGACGTGCCGAAGACGCTCGTATACGAGCTGGTCCGCCACCGCAACGCGTCCGCCGGGCGCGAGCTCGTGCCCGCGAGCGTCATCGCGCGCCCACCCTCCGCTGAGCTTCGCCCCGACCAGCGCGACGACGACTCGCTGCCGCCCTACGACGTCCTCGACCGCGTGCTCGAGCTCTACGTCGAGGGCGACTCCGGTCGCCAGGAGATCCTCGCGGAGGGCATCCCGGCGGCGGTCGTCGACGACGTCATGCGCATGGTCGATCGCTCCGAGTACAAACGGCGCCAGGCTCCGCCCGGGATCAAGATCACGCCGAAGTCGTTCGGCCGTGACCGGCGCCTGCCGATCACCAACCGCTTCTCGGGCTAAGCCCGGTCCCCAGCTGGGTTCGGGCGCACGGCCACGGTCATGCGCGAAAGTGCGCAGAGCCGCTCGTCGTCGTCGTGGAGCTCCACGTCCCATACCCACGTCGTCCGGCCGCCGTGGCGCCGGCGCGCCGTGGCGGTCACGTGGCCGGCGGAGATCGGCCGCAGGAACGAGGTGTCGTTTGCCTGCCCCATCGCGAGCATCCCCTGGTCCTTGACACTCAAGTACGTCGCCAGGGAGGTGATGCTCTCGGCGAGAGCCGTCAGCGCCCCGCCGTGGACGATCCCGAAGGGCTGCATGACGGCCTCAGTCACGGCCATGCGCGCCCGCGCCAGCTCCGGCCCCACCTCCAGGTACTCGATCCCGAGGGCGGCGCCGAGCCCGACCTCCTCGCGCCGCGGCGGTTCCAGCTCCGTCATCTCCTCAGGTTATTGACCCCACCGCGCGAGAACGGCGAGAAACGGCAGGCGCAACAGCGCAACGTCCAGAAGCGTGCCGGCCGCGATCCCCACGCCAACCTCGCGCGCGGCGTGTTGGTCGGCCGCCCCGAGGACCCCGAAGCAGGCGATGACCACGACGCTCGACGCCACGGCGCCGGGAATCGTCAGCCCCGCTGTTACCTCTGCCGTGCCCACGGGCCCGATGCCGGCGGCGACTGCGCTCCGGGCCGTGGCTGCGGCAAGTGCCGAGCGCCCGGCCGCGATCGTCGCGACCGCGACCAGGCAGGCGGCGAGCGAGCCGCCGAAGAGCGCCGACCGGGTCCCGGCCAGGCCGCCCAGGTGGCCCTCCTGCACGGCGAACACGAGGACCCCGGCTGCCCCTGCTGCCGGGAGGAGGCTGAACGCCGCCGCCGGGCTCATCCGCAGGCGAGCGGTGAACGACCGCCCGAGCGCGAGTACCGCCGCCACGCCCAATCCGGCCAGGACAGCCGCGGTGCCGATGCCGTCGAGCACGCCCTGCCCGCCGACCTCCGCGGGTGCGAGCAGTGGGCTGGTCGCGGCTTGGCGCGCCGGCGCGGAGACGAGCAGGGCGAGGCCAAGGGCCGGCACGAGCACGCCGGCGAGCCTCCACCGAGATGCTGCGAGCGCCCGCGGCGCCGCGCGCAATCCCCTGCCCAGCCGGGTTTCCGCGCGCTCGACGGTCGAGGACCCGGCAGCCAGGGCCACCAGCGATGGGCCGGCGAGGAGCACCGTCGCGAAGGAGAGGACGGACGCGACGAGGCACGCGAGAGCTATCGATCCGCCGCCCTCGAACGACGTGGCGAGCAGCGCGAACGGGCCCAGGCCGCGTACTGCGGTTGCCGCAGCGGCTCCCGGGAGCCACCGGTGAAGAACCCGCGCGGGAACCGCTCCTGTGGGCGCCTGCGGTGACCGCTCCTCCCGAAGCAGGGCCGTGTGAAGAGCGGCCAGCTCCACCGCCTGAGCCAGGCCGATCGCCGCGGCGGGCGCAATGGCGAAGAGGTACCCCCCGGTCAGGCGGATGGCCAGAAGGGCCCCGCCGACGGAGATCGCCGCCGCGAGGAGCGCGGTCAGCCCGCCGCCCACGCCGGCCAGGGCGAGCAGCACCAGCACCGACAGTGGCGCCACGAGGAGCTCGAGCTTGCCGAGCTGGCCCTGGATGGACGTGCGCACGGCGTCGAGCGTGAGCGCGGGTGAGGCGTAGTCCAGCCGCAGGGGCCCCGGGTCGACGCCGGCCTGGATGCCGTGGATCACCCCCTCTGCCTCGTGGGCGTCGCCGGTGCGAAGCGCCACGTCGATGGTGGTCGTGGTGCCCTTGGCCGGGCGCGGCGTGGCGCTCGCGACCCCGGGGTCCGCGCGCAGAGCCGAGACGATCGTGCTGACGGCGACGGCGCTGACCCGTGGCGCGGTGCCGCTCGGAGCCTGGGCCACGACCTCGAGCGTTGCCTTCGAGCCGGGCAGCGGAGCCGGCGAGACCGAGCCGATGCCGACGATCCCGACCAGCAAGAGGACCAGCGAGACGGCCGCGGCGATGCCCGGGATCAGCAACCGGTGGACCTCGGGCCGTCCGTTCACGTGGGCGACCTTACTCGCGAATCCGCGGCTTCAACGCCTGCCTGCGGCGCCGAGGCGCCGGACGATCTACGCTTCCTCGCCCATGGCGCTCTCGGCGGACCAACGCGCGATGCTCGAGCTGCTGCTCGGGCGCGGCCAAAGCTACGCGGACCTGTCGGCGCTGCTCGGCTCGCCTGAGGATGAAGTGCGCTCGAAGGCCAGGTGGGCCCTCGCGGAGCTCGGCGGCGCCGATCCGGACCGCAACGTAGGCCTCACCGACTACCTCCTCGGCCAGGCCGATCCGATCGGTCGCGCCGACGCGGTTCGCCACCTGCGAGACGACCCGGCCGACCGCGCGCTCGCCGAGCGCCTGGTGGACGAGCTCGGCGAGATCGCTCCAGGCGCGGAGCTGCCGCGCCTTCCGGGCGAGGCACGCTCGGCGCCACATCTGCGCCCGCCCGGCCTTCCTGCGCGCAAGGCGAAGGAGTCGGCCTCCCCCCCACGCCCGCCGGCCGATCCGCGTCGGACACGGTTCCTCATGGCCCTCGGCAGCGGCGGCGTGGTCCTCGTCATCATCGTCCTCGCGGTCGCCGGCGTCTTCAGCGGTGGAGGCTCGAGCAACGCGAGCACGACCACCACGAGCACGGTCGCCAGCACGTCGACGACCGGGGCCACGACCACGACGCCGGCCGGGAGCGGGCAGAGCCAGACGATCACGCCCCTGCAGCTCAAGGCCGTCGGTGGCGGACCCGGCTCCGGCATCGCCACCTTCGGCCTCGCGACGGGGGACCAGCCCTTCCTCGACGTGCGCATCAGCAACCTCCCGCCGCCGAGCAACGGCCAGGTCTACGCGGCGTGGCTCGTCTTCGACACCGGCAAGCGCCAGGGCTACCCGCTGGCGCCCCTCGTGCCATATCCATCCTCGGGGCCCTACCACAACACCTTCAACATCCCCGGGCTCGCCGTGCCGCTGATCCGCGGCATCAAGGCCGTGGACATCACGACCGCCTCGTCCAAGGCGCTCAGCGCGGAGATTCAGAGCGTCCTCAAGAACACCAAGAACCCGAAGCTCGTCCTGCCTGAGATCGGCACGACGGTGCTGCGCGGCATCGTGCCGGGTCGCGCGACAACGCCGTCAGGCACGTCCGGCGGCGGCTCAGGCTCCGGGAAGTAGCTTCCCGGGGTTCATCACGCCGGCGGGGTCCAGGCGCTCCTTGAGCGCCCGCAGCGCCTCGACGCCGACCTCCCCCACCTCGGCGCGCATGTAGGGCGCGTGGTCCACGCCGACCGCGTGGTGGTGCGTGATCGTCCCCTCGTTCGCGACGATCGCCTCGCACGCGGCCTGCTTGGCCGCACGCCACTGCTCGATCTCCTCGCCCGGACGGGCCCGGGCGATGAAGGTGAAGTAGAGCGAGGCCCCGTCGCGGTACACGTGCGAGACGTGGCACATGACGATCGGCGCCGTGCCGCCGGCCTCGAGGCTGCGCCGCAGCGCGTCGCCCACCGCCCGATAGAGGTCGGGAAGCCGCGTCCACGTGTGCGCGGTCTCGAGCGTCTCCACGAGGTATCCGAGGTCCATCAGCTCGTCGCGCAGAAAGGGGCCCTGGTAGCGGCCGTGCTCCCACGCGGCGCCCGGACGCGTCCCGAGCGAGACGGCGCCGGCGCTCCGCAGGATCCGCAGCGAGACGGCTCGCCGGCGCTCGACGTCCTCGCGATCGCCCTCCCAGCCGGCGATCAACATGCAGCCCCCGGTTCGACGGCGCAGGCGCAGGTAGCCGTCGAGCGCGGCCCGGGTGGCGCCGCCGGTGCCGGCGAGCGCCATCGACACCCTGGTCTCCTCGCCGTCGGACAGGCGCGCCACGTCGGGCAGCGCGCCACGCTGGGCGAGCTCCCGCAGGGCATCCGATCCGGACTCGAAGTCAGCGACCATGAACCCCTCGTAGCGGCGCTCGGCGGGCGCAGGGCGCACGCGTGCCGTGACCGAGGTGATCACGCCGAGAGTTCCCTCGGACCCGAGCGCGAGCTCGCGAAGCGCCGGGCCGGCGGCGGTGTGCGGGACCGCCCTGGTCACGAGGAGGCCCGCCGGGCAGACCATCCGCAGCGAGGTGACCAGCTCGTCGAAGCGTCCGTAGCCGCTGGACGCCTGGCCGGCCGAGCGGGTGGCTGCGAAGCCGCCGATCGTGGCCTGCTCGAAGGACTGCGGGAAGTGCCCGAGCGTGAAGCCCTCCGCCGCGAGCGCCGTCTCGGCCTCCGGCCCGCGGACTCCGGCTCCGATCGTGGCGGTCATGGATACAGGGTCGACCTCGGCACCGCGAAGGCGCCGGAGGTCGAGGCAGAGAACAGCGGCGTGGGGCCCGGCGATGGCCTCAACGCCGCCGACCACGCTGGTCCCGCCGCCAAAGGGAACGACCGCGACACCGGCGCTCTCGCAGGCCGCCAGGAGCGCGGCCACCTGCGCCTCGCTTCCGGGGAGCGCGATCGCGTCTGGAGCCGCCGCGAGGCGCCCCGTGCGCAGCCGCACGAGGTCCGGGTAGCCGCGGCCCGCGGCGCGGCGAACGCGTTGCTCGTGACTGACCAGGATGCCGCGCTCGCCCGCGACATCGACCACCGGGCCCGGTAGCGCTCGCGCCTCGGGCATCGCCACCTGGTCGAGCTCCACACGCGCCACGGGCTCCGCCTCGCCGAGCTCGGCGCGCAGCATCGCGCGCGCGGAGTCCGGCAGCGTCAGCCGACGCGCCTCATCGCCCCAGCCCCACCACTTCGTGACCCCCGTCTCGCTCAACCGACCAGCGCTCGTTCGATGCCGTCCAGGGCCTCGTCGAGTCGCTTGCGGACGGCTCCTCGCATCATCGGCGAGCCGAGGCGTGAGAGGCCGCGCAGGCGCTCGCGCGTGTAGACGGTCACTGAGGTGTCGTCGGCCTTCCCCTGGAGGTGGACGCCGGTCTCCGACGAGCGCACGATGCGGGCGAACGGAGTGCCCGCTAGCTCCTGCTCCCAGACGTAGCGCTCGCCTGCGGCGGCGCTGATGCAGCGGTAGTCGGCCCTGACGCCCGACCCCTTGGCGGTCTTCAGAACCACCGTCCAGCGCGCGCGCTTGGAGCCCGGGTCGCCCTTGACGTCCTCGACTCTCGAGGCGCGCGGCCACCAGCGCGGGAGGTGGTGCGGGTCGGAGACGAGGTCCCAGACCCGCTCGCGCGGCGCGGCGATCACCCGCGTGCGGGAGACGCGCGGCATGCTTGCTACTCGCCCTTCAGCCGCCTGAGGTCCCGGACCAGCAGCAGGTGCTTCAGGTGCCCGCAGATCGAGGCGAGGCTCTCGAGGTTCTCCACCGCCTCCTTGCGGCGCGCCTGGCTTCGCGAGCGAAGCGAGGCGCCGACGAGCTGCTCGAGGAGGGCGGCCTCACGGTCGGCAGACGTGCGAAAGACGCGCAGGTTACGCCCGGCGACCCCGAAGCGCGAGAGCTCGCCCGCCGCCCGGACGATCTCCAGGTCGGTCTCGTCGTAGATGCTCTGGCCGTCGCGGCGCTTCGGCTCGACGATGCCGTACTCGATCAGCTCGCGCAGGAGCTCGGGCGTCACGCCCGCGGTCTCGATCAGCTCTTCCTGGCCGAGGGTCTGGACCGCGGCATCCACGGAGCCGGCGCGGCGCGAAACGGCGAGGTCGGCGCCGCGGCGGTCGGTGCTGGCGAAGTCCCCGGTCGCGAGCTCCTGGCGAATCACCCGCAGCGGCAGGAACTCGTCGCGCTGCATGCGCAGGATGGCGCGCAGACGCTCGACGTCGGTCTGGCTGTAGAGGCGGTAGCCACCCTGGGTGCGGCGCGGCGCCAGCAGCTTCTGGTCCTCGAGGTAGCGGATCTTGGAGATCGAGATGTCGTCGAACTCCTGGCCGAGGATCTTGGCCACGGCGCCGATCGTCAGGGCCTTGCGCGGACGTGAGGGCGACGGCGTGGGCGCTTCCCCACGCGGATCGCCGCGCTCGTCCCCGCGTGTTGCGACGGTCATCCTCAGCGCTCCAGGTAGCTCAGCTTGTACTTGCCGATCTGGATCTCGTCGCCGTCCTCGAGCTTGTGCGACTCGATCCGGCGGCGGTTCACGTAGGTGCCGTTGAGCGAGCCGAGATCGTCGATGTAGTAGCCGTCCTGACGGTGCACGAGGAGGGCGTGGTTCCGCGAGACCGTCACGTCGTCGAGGAAGACTCCGGCGTCCGGCGTCCGGCCGATCGAGACGCGCTCGTCCTCGATCGTGAAGCTCTCACCGGCACGCCCGCCGCCGGAGCGGATGACCAGGCCGGCGCCCACCTTGTCGACCGCCTCGTCGATGTCGATCGGCTGGTACTCGCCGGTCTCGTCGACGCGGTAGGTCATGGTGGTGGGCTCGTCGGCGCCCTCCGGGCGGCCGACGTAGGCACCGCATTTCTGGCAGTAGTTGGCCCCGTCAGGGTTGACGAAGCCGCACTCTGGGCAGTGATCCGCCAACTAGGACGACCTCTCTCCCTCCGGCTGTTCGACCTTGCCGAGAAGGATGTCGGTCAGCGCCTGCACGTCGCCGCCGGAGATGTACGAGCCGCCGGCCGAGTGCTTGGTCTTCAGGCGGTTGAC
>JAWVFM010000361.1:0-2739 GCA_033856015.1 Solirubrobacterales bacterium | reverse complement strand
CGACGGCACCACCACCGCGACCGTGCTCGCCCAGGCGATCGTGCGCCAGGGCCTCAAGAACGTCGCGGCCGGCGCCAACCCGCTGGCACTGCGGCGCGGCATCGAGTCCGCGGTCGACCAGGTCGTGGCCCACCTGCGTGACACGCAGTCGAAGGAGGTCGGCGGGAAGGACCAGATCGCCCGCGTGGCCGCCATCTCGGCTGCCGACGACGAGATCGGCAACGTCATCGCCGACGCCATCGACAAGGTCGGCAAGGACGGCGTGGTGAACGTCGAAGAGGGCCAGACCTTCGGGATGGAGCTCGAGTTCACCGAGGGGATGCAGTTCGACAAGGGCTACATCTCCCCCTACATGATCACCGACCAGGATCGGATGGAGGCGGTGCTCGAGGACCCGTACGTCCTCATCGCCAACCAGAAGATCGGCTCCGTCCGCGACCTCCTGCCCGTTCTGGAGCAGGTAATGCAGTCGGGTAAGCCGCTGGTCATCGTGGCCGAGGACGTCGAGGGTGAGTCCCTCGCGACGCTCGTCGTCAACAAGCTCCGCGGCACCTTCACCGGGGTCGCGGTCAAGGCTCCCGGCTTCGGCGATCGCCGTAAGCGGATGCTGGAGGACATCGCGATCCTCACCGGTGGCGAGGTCATCACCGAGGAGATGGGGCTGAAGCTGGAGAACACCCAGGTCAGCCAGCTCGGTCGCGCCCGTCGCGTCGTTGTCTCCAAGGACACGACGACGGTCATCGACGGCTCAGGCGAGAAGAAGGACATCGAGGGCCGGATCAACCAGATCCGTCAGGAGATCGAGAACACCGACTCCGACTTCGATCGCGAGAAGCTCCAGGAGCGCCTCGCCAAGCTCGCCGGAGGTGTTGCGGTCGTCAAGGTCGGCGCCGCCACCGAGACGGAGATGAAGGAGAAGAAGCACCGCGTGGAGGACGCCCTTCAGGCAACCCGCGCGGCGCTCGAGGAGGGCATCGTGCCCGGTGGCGGAGTTGCGCTTCTGAATGCGCAGGGCGCCATCGACTCCTCGAACCTCACCGACCCCGACGAGAAGACGGGCACGGAGATCATCCGCAAGTCGCTCGAGGAGCCGATCCGCCAGATCGCGGAGAACTCGGGGCTCGAGGGCTCGGTCGTGGTCGAAAAGATCCGCGGCCTGAAGCCCGGCGAGGGCCTGAACGCCGCGACCGGCGAGTACGGCGCGTTGATCAAGGACGGCGTCATCGACCCGACCATGGTCACCCGCTCGGCGCTTCAGAACGCAGCGTCGATCGCCAAGAACATCCTCACGACGGAGGCGATCGTCGCCGAGCCGCCGGAGAAGGATGGCGGCGGAATGCCCGGCGGCATGCCGGATATGGGAGGAATGATGTAAGGAAGCGCCTCGCCCATTTGGGCAGACGCTCAGCACTTGGAGAGGGCCCGGCTCACGCCGGGCCCTCTCTCTTTGGGCCTACGCGGCCAGCACGTCGGCCATGCGCTGAGGCTCCACGCCGAGCCCCTGCGCGCCCTTCGTGCCGGCGGCGCTGGTCATCGGCACCTCGAGAAGCTCCGCCTCCTCCCAGGTCGCGAACACGGCGTCGCCGACGACGCGGCGCATCGCGTTGAGGATGAGCCGGACCACGTTCAGCGGGACGTGGACGACCGGGCGCTGACGCCCCGCGGTGAGCGCGATGAGGCGGGCGATCTGCTCGTAGGTCAGGAGCTCGGGCCCGGCGAGCTCGATTCTGCCGGTCGCGTTCCCCTCGAGCGCCGCGACGACGCAGCGCGCCACGTCGGCGGCCCAGATGGGCTGGTAGGCGGCACGGCCCGAGCCTGAGACCGGCAGCAGGGGGAGCAGCGCGAGCCGCCGCATGCTCGTCACCCAGGGATCGTCGCGGTCGTAGACGATCGACGGCGCGAACACCGTCGTCGAGAGCGGCGAAGCCTCCACCGCGGCCTCGGCGAGCGCCTTGGCGCGAAAGAACCGGGTGCGCTGGAACGGGCTCGCGCCGATCGCCGAGAAGAAGACGAAGCGCTCCACCCCCGCGGCGGCCGACGCTGCCAGAAGCCGGGCCGTCCCCAGGCCGTTGACCTCCTCAACGGACCCGGCCGGCTCGTCGCGGATGGACGCCGCCAGGTGGACCACGGTATCCACGCCGCGAAACGCCTGGCGGCGAATCGGAAGGTCGCCCAGCGCCGCCAGGTTGCCCAGCGCGAGCTGGACGTCGACCCGGTTTCGGCCGAGCCGGCGCGGGTCGCGGACCAGCACGCGCACCGGCTCCCCTGACGACAGGAGGACCGGCAGGAGCGCCTTGCCGACCGTTCCCGTTGCGCCGGTGAGCAGGATCACGGCCGGGAGACTATCTCCCTAGAATGTCCGCTCCGCGCGGGCCACCGCCCGTCTGGGCGCGAATTTTGACGACAAGGCTTACGACGAAAGGGAGCCCGACTTGGCTTATGTGATCGCCGAGCCGTGCATCGGCCAGAAGGACAACTCGTGCGTAGAGGTCTGCCCGGTCGACTGCATTCACCCCACCCCCGACGAGTCCGACTACGAGGGCGTGGAGCAGCTGTACATCGATCCGGACGAGTGCATCGACTGCGACGCGTGCGTCGAGGCCTGTCCCGTCGACGCCTGCTTCGCCGAGGACCAGCTCCCGGACGAGTGGTCCAAGTACGTCGAGATCAACGCGAAGTACTTCTCCAAGGCTTAGGCCTTACGCCAAGCCGCGATACTCCTTGGCATGTCCGAGGAGA
>JAWVFM010000360.1:0-3460 GCA_033856015.1 Solirubrobacterales bacterium | reverse complement strand
CTTCGTCTGCGGCTTCTAGCCGGCGTCAGGTGGCGGCCGCGCCCTCGGGAAGCGGCTTGCCGCCCGGGGCGATTGGGGCAGTCACCTTTCGATCTCGCGACGGGCGGATCGCCGGCCTCGGACGCCTCCAGGCGCGCAGGGCGTCCAGGCGGATCTGGGTGATCAGGAATCGATCGTTTCGTTCGGTCTCATTGCTCATGGCTCTTCGTCTCCAGGTGGCTCGTTGGAAACCGATTGTGCATCCGGCTCCGAAAGACGAGGCAAGGAATTCGGAAAGATCTGGTCAAGCTTGTCGGCGCCCGACAATCGCGCCGTCGCTGGCAGACTGAGCAGATGCGCCACAGCCCGTTCCACGCCGAGACCGACGAGGCGGTCGTCCGCGCCCTGATCGCGGAAAACCCGTGGGCGACGCTCGTCAGCCACCCCCCTGGCGGCGAGCTGGTCGCCTCGCACTACCCGGTCCTGCTCGACGACGAGTCCGAGAACCTCGCCATCGTCACCCACGTCGGGCGCCCGGACGAGAAGCTTCACCGCTTCGGCGAGGCCGAGATGCTCCTGATCATCGCCGGTCCGCACGGCTACATCTCGCCGAGTTGGTACGTCGAGGGCGACACGCCCGTGCCCACCTGGAACTTCTCCGTCGCTCACTGCTACGGCGTCGCGCAGATCCTCGACGCCGAGGAGAACCTGCGCGTCCTCACGCGCCTGGTCGACCACTTCGAGCGCCACGTCGAGAACCCGGTCCCACTCGATCAGGAGTTCGGCGCGCAGCTCTCGAAGGGAACCGTGGGACTGCGGTTGCCGATCACCCGCTTCGTCTGCAAGGTCAAGATGAGCAAGGACAAAGACCCGGTCTCGCAGCGACGCGTCCTCGATGCCCTGCGCAGCGACGGCCCCTACCGAAACGACGCGCTCGCCGAGCAGATGGAGCGCGCTCTCGAAGGCCGCCCCGCCGGCGACTGAGCCTCGCCGCCGCCCGACTCAGGAGGGCAGCGTCTCCGTAAACGAAGCCCCGCCCGCTTCGAGGTTCTCGACCTCGACGCGACCGCCCATCGCCTCGGTCAGCTCCCGGACGATTGCCAGGCCGAGCCCGGCGCCGTCAGGCGATCCCCGCCCGTAGCGGCGGCGCAGACGGAAGCGCTCGAAAGCATTCGGAAGGTCCTCCTCGGGGATGCCCGGCCCCTGGTCCACGACGCGCAGGGTTGCCGGCTTCGCCGAGAGGGTCACCTCGCTGCCCCGTCCCGAGACGCGGATCGCGTTCTCGACCAGGTTCGAGGCGACCTGAAGCACCCGCTCGTGATCGCCGGTCGCACGGGCTCGCCCATTCGGGGTGATCCGCAGCTCCACCCCGGCCGCGTTGGCCTGCGGGCGCAGCCGCTCCTCGGTCTCGCGGGCGATCGCCGCCAGGTCTACCTTCTCGTGCCGCACCTCGAGCACGCCCTGCCGCAACTTCGCCAGGGCAAGCAGGTCTCCGACCAATCGCTCGAGACGGCGGGCCTCGCGCTCGATGACCCGCGCGGCATCCTGCGGCCCCACGGTGCCGTCCTCAATTCCCTCGGCGTAGCCCCGGATCGCGGTGAGCGGGGTGCGGAGCTCGTGCGAGACAGAAAGAAGCACCGCGCGCTCGGCCTCGCGTGCTCTGCCCAGCTGCGTCGACATGTCGTTGAACGCGGCCCCGAGCTCGGCCAGCTCGGTCGTGCTCTGATCCGGAATCGGCTCCGGCGAGCCTCCCCTTGCGAGCATGCGACTCGCCTCGGCAACTCTCCGTAGCGGCGCCACCATGCCGCGCGCGAGGAAGATCGCGATAGCCGCCGAGAGCAGGAGAGCGAGGCCACTCGCGATCAGCAGTCCCGACACGTAATGGCTGAGGTCGGACCCGGAGACGACGTCGGGCCGCGAGACGACCACGGCGTTCCCGTGCGAGCTGCGGGCGGCAAAGAGGTAGGGCTGGCCCTGCACGCTCATCGTCCCCTCGGCGAGGCGGTGCGCGCGGAGGTTGGCGACCGCCGACGGCGGCAGGACGCGCGGAGTCTGTTGGGCGCTGATCACGCTCGTCACGGCGCTCGCCGGCGCCGGCTGAGTGACGGGGGAGGTCAGGCCGAACGTGCCGCGCTTGCCGGGGGCCTGGACGGACAGCCCCACCTGCGGCCCCCCGGCCCGCGCCTTCGCGTTCGGCGGCGGCGGAAGCGGCACGCCTCGCCCCCGAGCGACGCCCGGCGGCAGCACGGTTAGCTGCGGCGCGATCCCACGCACCTGTTCGACGAGGCCCTGCTTGATCGTGTCCCTGAGCGCGCTTCGGGTCAGGGTGATGCCGAGCGCCAGCGAAACCCCGACGCAGAGCAGGACGGTCCCCAGGATCGCCGCGAAGAGGCGGGTGCGAAGCGAGCGCATCAGCTCACCACCTTGTAGCCGACGCCCCTCACGGTTTCCACAAGGCCCGGGCGCTCGAGCTTGCTTCGCAGCTGCGCGATGTGGACGTCCACCGTCCGGGTCCCGCCTGGAAACTCGCCTCCCCACGCCAGCTCGAGCAGCCGGTCTCGGCTCAGGACCACATTGGGGTGGGCGAGAAGCGCTGCAAGCAGGTCGAACTCGCGCGCGGTCAGCTCGACCGGCCGGCCGCCCGCGCTCACGGTTCGGGCGGCGTGGTCGAGCTTCACGTCATCGGCCACCAGGACCGCGTGGTTCGCCAACCCGATGTGCCCGCCGCGGCGCAGGATCGCCTTGACTCGTGCCGTGAGCTCGCGCGGCGAGAACGGCTTGGTCACGTAGTCGTCGGCGCCGGCCTCGAGTCCGGCGACGCGATCCACCTCGTCCTCGCGGGCGGTGAGGATCAGGATGGGAACGCTCGTGCGGCTGCGAAGCCGCCGGCAGACCTCGAACCCGTCGATGCCGGGGAGCCCCAGGTCGAGAACGACGAGGCGCACCGGATGGCGGGCCAGCTCCTCGAGCGCCTGCTCGCCGGAGCGCACCCAGGTGACCGCGAAGCCGTCGCGCGCCAGGTAGGCGCGGACGAGCTCGGCGATTGTTTGCTCGTCCTCGACGATCAGAACGGTTCCCTTCACGGCCCTCCCTCCCCGCGAGTTGGACGGCCGGCCACGTTGTCGTGGCCGGCCGCCCAACTGCGATCGATTACCGGCTCACCTGCCGCGCGGCGGCCGGCCGGGAATCGCAAATCCCGGTGCGACGGGAGGCCCGCCGACGACCACGCGCCCCCTGGCGCCGCGGGCGCGGAACACCTCCGCGGTGGCTGGACCGCGGCGAAGGAGCTGGGCCTTCGACGGCAGACGACCGAGCTTCGGGATGTCTCCCGGCTTCGGCGGCACCATGATCGTCTGGGCAGCACTGCCCACGACATGGAGCACGTTGACCTTCTCGCCCTGCGTGAGGTCGCTGGCCTGGAGCTTCTTGCCCGGGCCGGCCAGGACCTGGGTGGCGCCGTCGACCGGGATCGTGACCTGGT
>JAWVFM010000359.1:0-5456 GCA_033856015.1 Solirubrobacterales bacterium | reverse complement strand
GATCGCGCGTCGAAGATGCGCGATGGCCTCGTCCTTCTGGCCGGCGAGGCTTTCGCAGCAGGCGATGTTGTAGAACAGGGCGGCGTACGGTGGATCGCCCACCAGTAGCTTGCGCCCTCGATCCGCCGCCTCGGCGTAATCGCCCGCCTCGTAGAGTGGCCGCAGTGGCGCAAACAGCTCCCAGCCGTCGGGCTGGTACGGCTTTCCGGGAACACCACCGATCGCAATGATCGTCGTGCCGGGCTCTTGGCCGAATGCTGTGCGTTTAACGCCGGGGCGCACAAAGACGAACGTCCCGGCGGCCGCGTCGAACACCTCACCGTCGACCTCGAAGGATGCGCGCCCGCGTAGCACGAGATACAGCTCCTCGTCGGAATCGGGCTCGGACTCGTCGTGCTCGTTGATGATCCGAGCTCCAGCCTCACGGGCTGTCCATCCGTTGACACCGAACGACGTGATGCCGAAGTGGTGTCGCACGGCGCGCATTGGCGCACGCCCGTCGTCTATCTCCCCGATCTCGTCGACGTGTGCCACTGCGTAACGATCCATTCGCATCCCTTTCGCTTCGTTGCCTCCATCATTCCCGATGGCGAGACCCGGACTCGAACCGGGGACACCACGATTTTCAGACAGATGTACGCGGATCCCGAATGGGCCCGAAATCCCTGCTCCCACGCGGGTTTCGGCGGCCGCCGCGCGCAGGACCGAAGTCCGCAAATTGCGTGAAATAGTTGGCGATGTGGGCCACGAGGTGTCGCTCGTGGCCCAATGGGAGTCCCCGCGCGCACCGTTGGTGTCCCGTGGACGCCAAGCGCCCTCGTATCCGCGCAAGGCGGGTCGCGTCCCAGCGCGGGCGAGACGCTCCTCGCAGCGCAAAGGCAGGTCTCCGCTGGCTCCCGCCGCCAACGCTGTTGACTTCACTTGGTGGAGCGGGTCGGTCTGGGAGCGGCTTGCGCCACCGGTCGCTCGTGGAGCACGTCCCGCAGGAGTGCTTGTGCGGAGGAGCGCATTAGCTCGGCGGCTGCTGCCGAGGTTAGACCGGCTATGTCGGTTAGCCAGACGAGCGCCTCGATGCCGGTGGTGGCGCGGATCGCGAGCGCGAGGCGGTGGATCTCGCGGGCGGTCATCTGTTCCTTGAGCGGGACTAGCGCGTCTTCGATCCAGCCGATCGCCCGCCCTTTGCGGAACGGCAGCTGCTCTGGGTCGACCGTGCTTGGGTCGAGCGAGAGGCGCAGCTGAGCGCGCAGTTCATGCTCGTGGTCGACGACCTGCTGGGTCAATCGCTGGATCACACATTCGAGCCGCTGCGCCGGATCCGCCGGAGCGTCGTCGTCCAGTAGCGACGTGGTATTGATCTCTGGGTATAGCGCGACCAGCAGCGCCCGCCGGTTCGCGAAGTACCGGTAGGCGGTGGTCCGCGAAATCTGCGCGCGGTCGGCCGCCTGCTCCACGGTCGGCGAGCCGCCTTCCACCAGCAGCTCGCGCGCGGCGGCGAGCAGGGCGTTGCGCGTGCGTCCCTTTTGTTTGGTGCGACCGGTGACCTCGTATCCGGTGGACATCACGTGGAAATGGTACTAAGGTACCGCTCATGGGCACCTCAGTACCACAAACGACCATCATCAGGCACGCAGGCGAAGGCGAGCAACGCTGGTTCGCCGGCGGTGGGATCTTCACGATGAAGGCAACGTCCGAGGAGACGAACGGGACGCTCTCGTCGTTCGAGGACGACATGGTGAGGGGCAAGGTCACACCCCTGCACCAGCACCCGACCTTCGAGGAGACGATCTACGTGCTCGACGGCGAGCTGCTCGTGCACGTGGACGACGAGGAGCATCGTGTCGGCGCGCGCGGGGTCGTCGTCTTCCCCCGCGGCGTCCCACACGCATTCATGTGCATCTCCGAGACCGCACGAGTCCTCGCGATTCAAACTCCAGCGCTGTTCTCTTTCTACCTCGACGCGAGCGAAGCAATCACCTCGCCCGAGCAGGCGAACCGCCCACCTGATTTCGACAGGCTTCGCGCTGCGGCGCAGCGCTCGGACGACATAGAGCTCCTCGGCCCGCCGCCATTCGCCCCGCCTTCCTGACGCGACTGCTGTCGCCGTGTAGCTATATCGCGGGTGCCCGCGCGGGGATGCCCGTGCCGACACAAACGCAGGACTCGCCGGTCTGACCGCTCAGAGACCTCGATCTCGCCAGCCAGGGGTGCGCGATCGGGTCGGCCGGCTCCTGCTGACGAGTCGACCCGGTCGCGGGTTGATCTAGCGCCTCAACTGGAGGCCAGCGCTCGCGGGGATCGTCGGTGACGGCCGTCCGTGAACGGTGTCGATGATCTCGCTGCTGCCGATGCCTTGGAGATAGACGCTGGTGATCCCAAGGTTGGCGTGCCCGAGCTGCCGCTGGATGACGACGAGCGGGACGCCCTCGTGCGCCATCTCGACCGCGTGCGCGTGCCGCAGCTGGTGCGGCGCGAATCGCCGTCGGACGCCCGCTGCGGCAGCCGCGTGGTGCAGTTGCTTGCGCGCGGCTGAGGGTTCCCAATGTCGTCCCGCGGTCGGTCCGTGGATCACGCACAGAAGCGACGAGGACCGCGCCGCCGGAACGGTCCAGGTCGCTCTCCTGGAGCGCCAGCGCTTCGCTGATCCGCAATCCAGCGCGCCACAACAGCACGATCAGCGCCCGGAGCCGGTGGCCGTCGGCGCGGTCACCAACCGGCGCATCACGGCCACGATCTCCTCGACGGTCGGTGGGTCAGCGGGGTACTGCTCGCCCTTGTTCCGGGGTGGGCGGCCTCGGTGGTAGCCGGGCATGGTCGACGGTGAGCGGCGGTGGCCAGCGACGTCCAGGAGAACGGATTCAATGAATCCTCCCTCGAGCGGGATAGGTTGACAATCCGCTGCTATTGGACCTCTCAGGCCAGCCCACGTCCCGAACGATCTCGACCAGCCAGAAGCCCACCGATCGTCACCAGCTGTCCGCGCAAACGGGGTGCGGCAGGCTGAACTGCACGATCCATGCCGCAACAACAAAGCGGGGAGCCGCTCGGCCCCATGTCGCCTGAGAGGGTCGGACCGAGGTGTCAGGTGGGTCGCTGAAGGCCACTGAGGACGATGTCGTAGATGCGCTGTGCTTGGGCTCTCCAGTCCTTGCCGGTTCGAGCTGCCAGAGGCCGGCCAGCGCGAGGATCACGTCCTCGGCGTCGAGACTGCCCTCCGTCGCGCGAGGAAACCGAACCCCCGACCTACTGGTGCGAGCGGCCGTTGGTCACGCCTAACGCGGCCACCGCGACCCGAGTTGCATGACCTATGCATGACCAGGCCGACCCGAGAAGGCCGAATCGGCATGCCCCCGGCAGGATTCGAACCTGCGACCCGCGGCTTAGAAGAAGGCGTCTGTACCGCCGCGTTATGCCGTTGTGGCGGGGAGTTGCCTGCATCTCGGCGGTTTCCGGGTGACGCCAGCAGACACGAGCGGCCACGCGAGGACGCGATTCGTTCCCGCCTCGTTCCCACCCATGCCCGCTCTCGGGCGCACGAGGAGGCCGATACGAGCGACGCCGATTTTCAGGCGCTCCTGCTGTTCCCGTGGGTCCGTGACGCCGCCGATCGCCGGTTCCTGCGGGCGATCGCGGGTGATTACGGGTGGCGCTGCGCAGCGTCGCGGGACCCGAGACAACGGCGGCCGCGAGGGGTGAGTGGGAGGCGATCGACGAACCGGGGAGCGCCGAATCGGCGTCGAACGTCCCGCAGTACCCCGTATAGGTCGGGCTTCAAGTGGTCGTTGCGCGATCACTGGTGTCTGGGGGGCGCTCGAAGTTTGCGCGTATGACGCGTGATGACAGGTTGTTGGTGGTGAGGCTGGGCGGGGTGAGCGCCAGGACGCGGCCGCGGTCGCCGTTGCGGCTCTCACTCGAGGACCGTGAGGAGATCCGGGTCGGGCTGCACGCGGGCGACTCGTTCACGGCGATCGCGAGGGCCTCGCGGGCCCGGCCCAAGGACGGGGTCCCGCCGTCCGTCGGAACTGTCACGCGAGCGCTGGGCGCGGCTATGGTCGGCGCGATGTCGCTGACCGAACCACCGCGTCGGCCGCGCCTGCCGCCGCGTCAGTTCGGCGATTCCAGCTGGACATCTGCTTCGACCAGCTCGAGGGCCGGTTCCCGAAGTACCCCGTCGACTTCGCATCACTCGAGCGCAAGGCCGAGGGTCCTGCCCTGGTGGGTGCACTCCTACATCGGCGGGGAGGTTGCGGCAACGACCACACCCAGCACGCCAACGTCACCGCGTTCCGCAACTGGGGGATCGTCCCGCGCATGCTCAACGGTGCCTGTGGGCGCGACCTTTCGGTCTAGCTGCTCGGATGGACTTCCAACGCCGCTGCTGAGTCCCCGATCGGCGTGATCGGGATCGGCGCCCAGACTTCCACGGCGATCTCCGGGTCGCCGAAGCGGCCGCGCGGACCGGGGTGCCGATGATCGCGTCGACGCCGACCCAGGACCAGGGAATACCAGCGACATGACAACCGTCAGCGAGGCGTTCTACGACGTGTTGCGCCGCCATGGCGTGCGTGCGGTCTTCGGCAATCCAGGCTCCAACGAGCTGCCGTTCCTGCGCGACCTGCCGGTCGACCTGCCCTACTACCTGGCGCTGCAGGAAGGCGCAGCGGTCGCCATGGCAGACGGCTACGCCCAGGCTTCCGAGTCCGTCGGGTTCGTCAACCTGCACGCGGCCTCGGGAACCGCCAATGGCATGGGCTGTCTCACCAACACCGCAAGCAGTCACACGCCGCTGGTCATCACTGCGGGCCAGCAGGCCCGGCGCTACGTCCCGGTGAACGCGCTGCTCACCAATGTCGACGCTATTCGATTGTGCGATCCCCTGGTCAAGTGGGCCGGCGAGCCGTTGCGTCCGCAGGACGGCCCGCTCCTCGCAGCCAAGGCGTGCCACCTCGCTCAAAGCGCGCCTGCAGGCCCGGTGTACCTGTCCGTCCCGCTCGACGACTGGTCGCATCCTGCTGACGAGGCAGCGCTTGGCCAGTTGTTGAACCGCTCGGTGCACGGCGATCCCGTCGTCGGCGGAGCGTCTGTTTCGGCGCTCGTGGAGGCCCTGCGCCAGGCGGTGAACCCTGTACTCGTGTTGGGAGCGGGGGTGGACACCCAGACTGGATTCGCCGCCGCGGTGGACCTGGCCGAGAGAGCACGTCTTCCGGTCTGGATCGCGCCAAGCCCGTCACGGGCCCCGTTCCCTACCCGGCACCGGTGTTTTCGCGGACAGTTGCCGTCCGCGGCCGGAGCGCTGGCGCAAGCCCTCGCCGGCCACGACCTGATCCTGTCGTTCGGCGCGCCCGTGTTTCGCTACCACGAGCCGAGTGACGGTGGCCTCCTGCCGTCCGGTGCGGAGCTCTACGGCGTGACCGATGACCCGGACGAGGCAAGCCGGGCCCCATTCGGACACCTCGTTG
>JAWVFM010000358.1:0-3193 GCA_033856015.1 Solirubrobacterales bacterium | reverse complement strand
AGTCGAGCGGCACGCCGACGACGAGGGCGACGTCGGCCTCCTTCAGCCCCCTCCCCCGCGCCCGGCTGAAGCAGAGCTCGTGATCGGCGGGGACGCAGCCGCGGCCCATGCCGTTGAGGAACACTGGCGCCTGCAGCTTCTCGGCGAGCGCTCGCAACTCGTCCTCGCCGTGGGCCCAGTAGAGGCCGGTGCCGGCCATGATCGCCGGGCGCTCGGCTGCGGCGAGGAGCGCTGCCGCCTCCTGAGCGCCCTCGGCCGCGTCAGCGGGCGAGGGCGCGGGCGCCTCGGGCACCTCGGCGGCGGCCTCGGAGAAGACGACGTCGAGCGGGTAGTCGACGAAGACCGGTCCGGTCGGATGGGTCATCGCGAGGTCGATGGCCGCGACGGTGGCGGCCGGGATCTCAGCGGTGTCCTTGACGGTGACGGCGGACTTGACGAGCGGGCTGACGAACGGCAGGTGGTCGATCTCCTGGAGGCTCCCCGAGCCCCAGCGCATCTCGGGCGCGCGGCCGCCGAGGACGACGAGCGGGGAGCGGTTGAACTTGGCGCCGGCGATCGCGCTCATCCCGTTGGTGACGCCGCGCGCTTTCAGCGCTCGCGCGACCAGCCGCCCGCCGTGGACTGCCTGCCCGGGCTCAACGGCTCGCGCGCTCTCCTCGGTCGTCGCCACCGACCCAACTCTAGTCGGCAGGCCGTGGGTGCTCGCTCAGCGCCTCGCGATGGTGATCAGGTACTCGGCGTGCGCGCGGAAGCTGCCGTCGTCGGCCTCGTTCGCGCCCTCGTAGAGGGTGACGAGCTCGGCACGAAGCGCGTCCCAGCCGCCGCTGGGCTCGAGCGCTGCCTTCGCCATCACCATGGGCGGCAGGCGGCTCTCGCCGTCCGCCATCCAGGACTCCAGGGACTCGTCCTCGAAGAGGACGGCGGTGGGCTCGAACTCGACCTCGGCTCCGAGCGGGGCAAAGAGCCCGCGGACGTGGTCCTCGACGCCCCAGAGAACCGGCGGCTGGAAGCCGGGCGGCGGAGGCGGCAGATGCGAGGCCATGGTCTTGAACAGCCGGCCGAACAGGCCCTCGGGCCTCCACGCGGTCACGCCGATCCGCCCGCCGGGCCGGCAGACCCGGACGAGCTCGGCCGCCGTGCGCGCCTGGTCGGGGGCGAACATCGCGCCGAACACTGAGGTGACGCGGTCGAAGCTGTCGTCGTCGAAGGGCAGCTCCTGGGCGTCGCCCTCGACGAACTCGATCTCGTAGCCGGCCTCGGCAGCCCGCTCGCGCGCGGTCACCAGGAGCTTCGGAGTGAGGTCGAGCCCGGTGACCTGAGCGCCCGCGGCCGCTGCGAAGAGCGCCGCGTTGCCGGTGCCCGTGGCGACGTCGAGGAGCTGCGTGCCCTCCTCGACCCCCACGCGGGCGACGACCTCCTCGGACACCGACTCGATCCGCGTCGCGACGGTCGCGTAGTCGCCCGCCGCCCAAATGGCCTTCTGACGCTCCTGGATCTCACGGTCTACCGGCATCGCTGCTCCTCTGGGTTCGAAGTTCGCTGAAGTCAGCGCCGACGGTAGCGCCGATCTCCCGATCCGGAGTTCTCGTCCTGAGAAGCCGCGCCGACTGCGCGCCTTTGGGTAGGATTCGCGCCGCGATGGTCGGGGGGCCGTTTGCTCAGTACGGATACGGGTACGAAACGGACTGGAGTACGGGATGAATTTCAGGAACCTTCGAGGCGCGCTTGCACTCGCTTGCGCGCTCACCATCTTCGCCGGCGCGAGCGCCGCGCAGGCCGCCACGGGCTCGCCGGTGCGCGGCCACCTGCTGCACCTGACGAAGCCCGGCGCGGGCCTTCGCGCCAACGCCAACAGCTCGAACAACTGGTTCGGCTACAACCAGGGCACGCTCGAGCAGGGCACCAAGCTCTTCAACTCGATCACCGGCGACTGGACCGTCCCGACGGCCAGCCAGCACACGCCCGGCCAGGCCGAGTCCTCCTCCGATTGGATCGGGATCGGCGGCGGCTGCATCGACGCCAACTGCACGGTCGGCGACAACACGCTGATCCAGACCGGAACCGAGCAGGACGTCGCCGCGAACGGCAGCACCACCTACAACGCGTGGTACGAGCTGATCCCGGTGCCCTCGCTGACGATCACGAACATGACCGTCTCCCCCGGCGACCACATGCATGCCTCGATCGGCGAGGTCGTCGCCGACTCCGAGCTGTGGAAGATCACGCTCACCGACGTCACGCGAAACGAGACGTTCACGACGACGCTGCCCTACACCTCGACGCACGCCACGGCGGAGTGGATCGAGGAGACGCCGCTCATCCTGGGGACGAACGCGGGCCTGGCCTCGCTGCCGAACCTCTCGACGACGTCCTTCACCGGCGCCACGACGAACGGGCAGAACGCCAACCTGAAGGCCTCCGAGGAGATGTTCCTCACCGACTCGAACGGCAGCGTGATCGGCGCCCCGTCGGCGCCCAACGCGAGCGGCAACGGCTTCAGCCTCTGCGCGCACGCCACCAGCTGCTGAGCGCCTGACCGCGACAACTGTGCGTTTGACCACACCCTGGTGTGGTCAAGTGCACAGTCGCGGGATTTTCCGGGGGCCGCGGGGGACGTAAGCTGGGGCCGTCTTGTTCGGCCGGAGCGTTCAGTGAGACCCCGCGGGAAGAGCCACGGGCTCTCGCCCAAGCGGCGCGGGGCCGGCGGCTCGCAGGCGACCGCGCTGGTCGGGCGTGACGGCTGGCTCTTTCTCCTCAACGACACCAACGCGTCGCTCGACCAGTACGTGGGCAAGCTCGGCCCGAAGCCCGGCTGGGTTTGGCGCTGGCGACGGCTCCTTCGCGCCCGCAACGAGGCGATGCGAAAGCTCGGCATCCCCTGGCTCTTCACGGTCGCGCCCAACAAGGAGGCGGTCTACGGGGAGATGCTCCCGGACGGCTATCCGCCGACCCCGAAGCGGCCGGTCCACCTGCTGCAGGAGATCGCCGCGGAGGCCGGGACGACGATGCTCTACCCGGTCGAGGCGCTTCAGGCCGCCAAGCCCGAAGGCCCCGTCTACTACCAGGCGGACACCCACTGGTCGCCGCTGGGCGCCTACGTCGCCTACCGGGAGGTCTGCGCGCAGCTGGAGCGCTGGGGTTTCGACCTGCCGCTGGTCACGAAGGACGACATCGAGTGGCTTCCGCATCCGGC
>JAWVFM010000357.1:0-3318 GCA_033856015.1 Solirubrobacterales bacterium | reverse complement strand
CGCGGCCAGGCAGATGCCGGACGGCTTGGAGAGCTCGAGCACGAACATCGCGAGCGACCAGGGCGTGGTGAACGAGCGGCGCTCGATTGCGAGAACCGCCGGCAGGTCGCTGTAGGAGAGGCGGTCGATCCGCGGCTCGCCGGGGCGCCGGGGCGCCGTTCGCTCAAGCTCCTTCATGCCGCCTTCTCTGCTGCTGCTCACGCCAAAGCTCCGCATCTGGACGTCGTATGTAAATCGGCTCGAGGTCTGTTGCGGGAACCGGGTCGGCAGCCATGCCGAGCCGGCAAACTTGCCGCGCCGAGACCCGGTTTGCGGGATCGTCGGCGTCCAGCATGGTCGCCCCCGAGCCCTTCAGGATCGCCCGAAATCGTATCGAGCCGTCGCCTCCCGCAAGCGGGGCGGGGTCCAACGCCGCAACTCGATCGGAAAGCGCCTCCGGCGAGACCGGGAAGAGCTCCCACTCGACCGCGCCCTGCGCGTCGAAGAGGCCCGCGTAGATCTCCCCGCGCCGGGCGTCGAGAACCGCCAGGCAACGTCTGCCCTGGCCCTCGGTCGTCGCGGCGATCCCCGCCGCCAGCGCGTCGACCGTGCGCACGGGAACTACCTCGAGCCCAAGGGCCTGGGCGAGGCCGCGCGCAGCGGCCACCCCGATCCGGAGCCCGGTGAACGAACCGGGGCCGACGCCCACCGCAAGCCTTTCGACCTCGCCCCACCCGCCGAGCTCCGCCGCCGCGCGCTCCAGCTGGCCGAGGAGCGCCGTCGCGTGCGCCGGGCGCGAGGTGCCCGAAGCGGGCGGGACGGTCGCCTCCCAGACAACTTGGCCACCGGCCATAGCCGCCACGGCCGTGTCGGCGGTCGCCGTGTCGAGGCCGATCACGTTCGCCAAGACCGGCTCTTCCGTGTGGCGATCGCGCTCGGCATGGGCACAAGGATCGCGCACGCCGTGAGACTGGGTAGAGACCACATTGATACTGACAGCGGATCGGCGCCCGATTAGCTTGAATCTCGCGACGTCGATAACCGCGTCGTGCATGCCCCTCGAAAGGGCATGCGGCAGGCCCCCACGGCCTGCGTCGACCACAGATTGCGGCCGGGCCGCAACCGACCCATTGGGGGAATCCATACATGCGCATTCGTAACTTGCTGACCGTGTTCGCAGTGCTTTCAGCACTCGCGCTCGTGGCCGGCTGCGGTTCCAGCTCGTCCTCGTCCACGTCGAGCACCACCGCCGGCGGTTCGTCGGGCGGTTCGTCGTCGGGCGGCAGCACCAGCACGTCGTCCTCGGGCGGCGCCACCTCGCAGGACGTCTACAACGCGTGCATCGACGCCATCAAGGGCACTCCGGCGGAGTCCGCCGGTCAGACTGCCTGCCAGCAGGCGAAGACGGCGTTCGACACCTGCGCGCAGCAGGCGGCAAGCCTTTCAGGCTCCGCACAGGACACGGCGGTCTCGGCATGTCAGGATGCAGCCAACAAGACCGTTGCCGCTTTGAAGAGCGGCACTCCGTAGGGCTTACGGAGGAAGCTGCGAGGGCCCCCCTGCCGCCCTCGCAGATGGGGGGTGGCCGGCTATCGCTACGCGACGTCGGCCGCCCCCCTCATGCTTGAGGGAGACGGATAGTGCGGGCCGCCCGTCCCAGTCGGCGCGCTCCGGCCACTCCACGAAGACGATGGCGTCGGGCGTGAAGTAGTCGTCGAGCAGTCCCGGGTCCTCCCGATCGAGGCCTTCGAGCCTGTAGAGGTCGAGGTGCGAGACGGGGACCCGGCCCGCGTAGCGAACGCCGATCGTGAACGTCGGCGACCGCACGGGCCCGTCCACCCCGAGCGCCCGGCACGCGCCACGGATCAGGGTGGTCTTGCCGGCGCCGAGCTCGCCCGAGACCAGCACGACGTCCCCGGGCTCGAGGCTTGCAGCGAGCTCGGCGCCGATCTCCGCGGTGCGCTCGGCGGAGTCGCTCTCCAGCGTGCGGGTCGCGGGCTCGAGGCTCAACCGAAGAGCCCGAGCTGGTCAGCCTCGGCCTCGGCCTCCGGCTCCTCCTCGCGCTCGTCCTCGGCGCCACCCAGCTCGTCCGGCGGCGGTTGACCGAGAAGCGCCTTCAGGGCCTCGAAATCGCCCTTCAGCGTGTCGACCATCGATGGGGTGCGCAGCGCCGCGGCCGGGTGCAGGAGCGGAAAGATGAAGAGGGTGCGGCCGGCGATCTCGTGCACCTGAGGCGTGCCGCGCACCCGGGTGATGCCGGCCGGCGAGCCCGTGAGGAGCTTCGTCGCGAAGTTGCCGAGCGTCGCGATCACGCGCGGCTCGATCAGCTGCACCTGGCGCATCAGGTACGGCTTGCAGGTCTCGATCTCGAGCGGCACGGGGTCGCGGTTTCCCGGAGGCCTGCATTTGAGTACGTTCGCCACGAAGACGTCCTCCCGGGCCAGCTCGATCTCGCCGAGGAGCTGGTTGAGGAGCTGCCCGGCGCGCCCGACGAACGGCAGCCCCTGGCGATCCTCCTCGGCCCCGGGCGCCTCGCCGACGAACATCAGGTCGGCGTCCGCGTGCCCCGCCCCGAACACCACGGTGTTCCGGCCCTCCGACAGTGGACAGCGGGTGCAGGTGGAGGCCTCGCGGTAGACCTCGACAAGGGCCTCACGCCGCTCGTCTCGATCCACTAGGAACCTCCGCCACGTGGCGGGCGGTTCGGCCGCATTCGCCGTACGGACTCGCCGAAGCGCTGCTTCGAGCGCGCCTGCAGGCTGGCGTTCTTGCGTTCCTGGCGCCGGGCCTCACCCGGCGTCTTCGTCAGGCGGGGAAGCGCCGCCTGCGCCGACATGACCCGTCGCGCGCCCTCTGCGCCGCACGCCCGGCAGGCCGTGGCCTCCGTCCCGACGTGCACCAGCTCCTCGAAGCGTTCGCCGCAGGCGTCACAGACGAACTCGTAGATCGGCACGGCGTGATCCTAGACCCCTGGATGAGGGTTCGGGAACCGTTCGGACCGCCGGCTTGTCTCGTTATCCTATGGGCACGGCCGCGACCCGAATGGGCGTGGACCAGCACCTGTACGGACACGCAAGATTTCATTGCGCCGTCTGGTATCTCGATGAGGGAACTGGAACGGGATCGAACCCAGGCACGCGGGCCTCGCGCCGGCGCTGTAGCGCTGGGCGCGATCACGATCGTCGGCGCCGGGCGCGCCGGGACGGCTTTCGCGGGCGCCGCCCGAGCCGCCGGGCTCGAGGTACGCGTCGCCGGGCGGACCGAGGCCGAAGCCGCCGGCGCCGGGAGCGATGTCGTGCTGCTCTGCGTTCCCGACGCGGAGATCGAGGCGGCGGCCGC
>JAWVFM010000356.1:0-2962 GCA_033856015.1 Solirubrobacterales bacterium | reverse complement strand
GTTGTCGAAGTCGTGATGCAGACGGCTCGAGACGAGGTTCCCCACCACGACCGCGAACGTGACGAGGATCAGGAACGTGAGGATCGCCGAGACCGCGGTCAGGCGCCAGCGGACCGGCCAGAGGCGGGGGTGGAGCAGGGTCTCCCGCAGTGGCGCGCGCGCCGGCGGGTCAGGCATCCGCTTCGGTACCGGCAGCCCGGACGACGTACCCGGCACCGCGCTTCGTATGGAGGATGCGGGGCTCACCGCCCTCCTCGAGCTTGCGGCGGACGTTCGAGATGAACACGTCGATCGTGTTGGTCATCGCCATGGGGTCGTAGCCCCACACCTCCTCGAGGAGCCGCTCCCGGGAGACAACGAGCCGCTCGTTGCGCATCAGGTACTCGAGGAGCTCGAACTCGCGGTTGGTCAACTCGATGACCCGCTCGCCCCGGACCACCTCGCGCGTGTCCGGGTTGAGGCGCAGGTCGCCGACCGCGAGGGAGGCGCTGCCGCGCGGCGGGCGCCGGCGCGTGAGGGCGCGCAACCGCGCGAGGAGCTCCTTGCGCTCGAACGGCTTGACGAGGTAGTCGTCGGCGCCCGAGTCCAGGCCGGTGACCCGGTCGTCGAGCTCGGAGCGTGCGGTCAGGATGAGGATCGGCACGTCGCTCTCCGCGCGCAGCCGCTCAAGGACCTCGACGCCGTCGAGCTTGGGCAGCCCAAGGTCCAGGATGACGAGGTCCGGAACGAACTCCTCGGCGACCGCAAGCGCCTCCACGCCGTCCGCGGCCGACCGGACCTCATGGCCCTCCTGGCGCAGGGTGCGGCGCAGGACATCGGCGATCGCCTCGTCGTCCTCGACGACCAGGACCCGCCCCGTTGCGCCTTCGTTCGTAAGCATCAGAACAAGCGTAGAGCCAAGTCGGTGGGAATCCGGGGATATTTAGGGCGGTTTTAGGCCGTCGCAGGGGTCCGGGCCCACGCGTCGAAGCACCTGCCGAGATGCTTCTGCAGACGAAGCGCCGCACGACGCGGCGCAAGCCGGCGCGGTCGAGTGCGCGCTCGCGACCGGCGCGCAAGCCCGCGGCGCGTCAAAGTCGCGCTCGTGCCGAAGCGCGCGCCGCCTTCGAGCGCCTCGAGCAGCGGCACCTCGACCTCGCCGGGCTCGCGCTCATCGCGCTCGGGATCTTCATGGCATTCGTCACCTACCTCGACTGGAACGGGGGGCCGGTCGGAGGCTGGCTCGAGACCGGGCTCACGCTGTTCGCCGGGCGGATCTCCTACCTGGCGCCGCTCGCCCTGGCGGGCTGGGGCGTGGCGCTCATCATGCGACCCGTGGTGAAGGCGCCCTCCGCTCTGAACGCCGGCGCCGTTCTCGTGCTCGGCGCGCTGCTGCTCGCCTTCGCCGCGGGCACTGCCGGGCTCGGCCCGACGCACCCGCTCCGGCACGGCTACTTCGATCACCGCTTCATGACCCAGCACGGCGGCGCCGGGGGCGAGGCCCTCTACTGGGCCTCCACCTCGCTCTTCCAGCGTCTCGGCGCCCAGATCCTGGCGGTGCTCATGCTGGTCTCCGGAACGCTGCTCCTGACCGGCACGACGGTCTCCAGCCTGCTCGCCCGCGTCGGCACCGCGGCTCGCCGGGCCGGAACGAGCACCCGCGAGATGGCCCAGACCGTCCGGACGCAGGCGGCACTAGACCCGTTCGGCGATCGGGAGGGAGGGGACATCGCGATCACCCGCGCCAACCCGACGGAGCCTCTGCTGACCGACGCTCTCGAGCCGCCCGATGGCGAGGACTGGTACCAGGAGCCGTCCACGGAGCTGGAGCGAAGCGGCGAGCAGTTCGCCTACGAGGAGGCCACGGGGGACGACGAGGCCGAGCTCGAGCCGCCCATCCCGCTGCGCCCCCGCCAACAGCCCGAGGCGGCCGCGGAGCCTGAGCCCGAGGTCACGCCGATGGGCGTGAAGCGGAGCTCGGTGACCGAGTCCGAAGAGCTCGAGTACGTGCTGCCGGCGCCGAAGCTCCTGGAGAAGGGCAAGGGGGACCAGGGCCCTGACACCCGGGACCGCGATTCCACCTCCAAGGCCCTTCTGGAGTCGCTGCAGCACTTCGGGGTGGAGGCGCGCCTCACGGGCGTGGTGAGCGGGCCGCACGTGAGCCGCTACGAGCTGCAACTCGCCCCCGGCACGAAGGTCTCGAAGGTGGCGCAGCTCAAGGACGACCTGGCCTACGCGCTCGCGTCCACGGACATTCGCATCCTTGCCCCGATCCCCGGCAAGAAGGCGGTCGGCGTCGAGGTGCCAAACGCGCGCCGCCGCCTGGTGCGCCTCGGGGACATCTACGAGGGCCGGCCGAAGGGCTCCTCGCCATTCGTCGTCTGGCTCGGCAAGGACGTGTCCGGGCAGGCGGCCTGGACGGACCTGGCGCTCATGCCCCACGCGCTGGTCGCAGGCACCACGGGCTCCGGCAAGTCGGGCTGCATCAACTCGATGCTGTGCTCGGTGCTGTTGCACGCCTCCCCGAACGAGGCCCGGCTGGTCCTCGTGGATCCCAAGCGGGTCGAGCTGAACCACTACGAGCGGCTGCCGCACCTCCTGACGCCGGTCGTCACCAACCCGCGGATGGCGGCCAACGTCCTCGCCAACCTGATCGGCGAGATGGAGAGCCGCTACCAGGTCATGGAGGAGGCTCGCGCCCGCAACCTGGTGGAGCTGAACCGCACCCGCAGGCGCGCCGGCCAGCCCTCGCTGCCGCACATCCTCTGCGTCATCGACGAGCTCGCCGACCTGATGATGGTGGCCCCGGCCGAGGTCGAGGACTCGATCATCCGCCTCGCGCAGAAGTCGCGGGCCGTCGGCATCCATCTCGTCCTGGCGACCCAGCGGCCGTCGACCGACGTGATCACCGGGACGATCAAGGTCAACATCCCGGCGCGCATCGCGTTCGCGGTCGCCTCGCAGGTGGACTCGCGAGTCATCC
>JAWVFM010000355.1:0-3326 GCA_033856015.1 Solirubrobacterales bacterium | reverse complement strand
TGACGGAGTACTTGGCGCCCGGGGTCGAGAG
Organism: Solirubrobacterales bacterium; assembly: GCA_033856015.1. GTDB lineage: Bacteria > Actinomycetota > Thermoleophilia > Solirubrobacterales > 70-9 > JAWVFM01. The sequence continues at coordinate 3,295 of JAWVFM010000355.1, read as the reverse complement.
GTTGCTCGTGATGCCCATCTTCTGAGCGGTCGCCGCGATGTTCGCGGGTCCCACCCTCATGCCGAGCTGGGAGTAGACCGAGTTGTCGGAGTAGGTCGTGGCGGTCGCGACCGACGCCGACCCGAGGTACTCGTTTCCGTAGTTGGTGACGTGGAAGGTGTCGTTGACGATCTTCGGCTTGCCGTTCTTGCCCTTCACCTCGGCGCGGAACGGCAGGGCCTGCGGCGCCGAGGGGAACACCGTGGCGGGGGAGACGCCCTGGTCGAGCGCCGTGACCAGCGTGAACGGCTTGAACGACGAGCCGGGCTGGCGAGCGCCCTCGGTGGCGACGTTGAACGGCTCGGTCTTGTAGCTCAGGCCGCCGACCATGGCGCGAACCTCACCGGTGTTGTTGTCGAGGACGACGACGGCGCTCGACGGGCCGAGACCCGCGAGCCTCGAGTCGACGATCTGCTGGACGGAGTCCTCGAGCGGCAGGTCGAGCGATGACTTGATGTGCAGCCCGCCGCTGAACGCCTCGCCGGCCCCGTAGAGGTCCACGAGCTGCTGCCGCAGCCAGGTCGTGAAGTACGGAGCCCTGGACTGCTGCGTCGGCGGGTGGATCTGGCTGGGCTGCGGCAGCGCCTTGCGGTTGTACGCGGCCTCCTCGGCGGTCGAGATGTAGCCCTGGGCGGCCATGTCCTGGAGCACGAGCGCCCGCCGAGCCCGCGCGGCCTGCGGGTCCGTCTTTGGGTCGTAGCCGGTCGGCGAGGAGATCACGCCGGCGATCATGGCCGCCTCCCACGGATACAACTCGGCCGCGCACTTGTGGTTGACCTCGCAGCCGGGATGGTTCCAGCCGAAGTAGGTGCTCGCCGCGGACTCGATCCCGTAGGCGCCCTCGCCGAAGTAGATCTCGTTCAGGTACTCGGTGAGGATCTTGTCCTTCGGCCACTGGCGCTCGAGGTGGTACGCGAGCGCCGCCTCCCGCAGCTTCTCGAAGACCGTCCTGCTGCCCTGGGCGCGGAGCGCGTTCTTGACGAACTGCTGAGTGATCGTCGACGCCCCCTGGGTCGAGCCGCCGGAGAGCAGGTCCGCCCTGACGGCTCGCGCGATGCCGATCCAGTCGACGCCGCGATGCTCGTAGAAGCGCTTGTCCTCGACCGCGACCGTGGCCTCCTTGACCACCGGCGCGATCCGGTTCGAGCCGACCAGAATGCGACCGGCGTTGTTGGTCACCGTCGCGAGCTTGGTGCCGTTGCGGTCGTAGATCACCGAGTTCTGGGCACGCTTGTACTGGGCTCGGTCCTCCAGCTGGGGAAGGTCGGAGGCAACGGCCATCATGATCCCGAAGATCCAGGCGACGAAGGCGAGGAGCGCCAGACCCGCCAGCACGAAGGCGACGCGGAGCTTGCGGAGCTTCGGCCTGCGTCGCGGGGGCTCGTCGCCGCCGGCGCCCGCTGCGCCGACTGACTGAAGCCTGCGTCTGCGCGTAGGGCTCATCCACGCATAGCATTGCGAGTCTGGGTCGCCGGCGCACCACCGGCGGACCGCGATTGCCGATGCCAAGCTCCGCAGATCAAGCGAACGCCCTGCTCCGAAGCGTGGTCGACGCCCTGCCGAAGGGGCGCCTCGCCGAGCAGCTCGAGGCCGGCACGCCGCTGCGCGTCAAGCTTGGCATCGACCCGACCACGGCCGACATCCACCTGGGCCATTGCGTCGTCCTGCGAAAGCTCCGCGCCTTCCAGGACGCCGGCCACATCGTCGTCCTGATCGTCGGCGACTACACGGCGCGCGTGGGCGACCCGAGCGGCCGCTCCGACGAGCGCCCGGTGCTGGCTGCCGAGCAGATCGAGGCCAACGCCGCCACCTACCGGGAGCAGGCCTTCAAGATCCTCGACCCCGATCGCGTCGAGCTGCGGCGCAACAGCGAGTGGCTTGCGATGCCGAGCGACCAGCTCTTCGACCTCATGCGGCGCTTCACCGTGGCCCGCCTCCTCGAGCGGGACGACTTCGAGAAGCGGATGGCCGCGGCCCAGCCGATCTCGGCGCTGGAGCTGCTCTACCCGATGCTCCAGGGCTACGACTCGGTCGCGGTCGAGGCCGACGTCGAGGTCGGCGGATCCGACCAGACCTTCAACCTCCTCTTCGGCCGCGACGTGCAGGTGAGCTTCGGGGTCCCGGCGCAGTCGATCCTCACCATGCCGCTCCTGGTCGGCACCGACGGCGTCCGCAAGATGAGCAAGTCCTTCGGGAACCACATCGGCGTGGCCGAGCCTCCCGACGAGATGTTCGGCAAGGTCATGAGCATTCCCGACGAGGCGCTCCCCGAGTACTACCGCCTGCTCCTCGAGCTGGACCTCGACTCATCCAGGCGCCCGGTTGAGGCAAAGCGCGAGCTGGCCCGCCGGCTCGTCGACGAGCTCCACGGCGAGGGGGAGGGAGCGCTGGCGGAGGCGCGCTTCGACCAGGTCCACGTGCGGCGCGAGGTTCCCGACGAGGTCGAGGAGGGCGGCTTTGCGGCCGGCGCCGACGGCTCGGTCCACCTCCCGGCGCTCCTGGCTGACCAGTTCGGCCTCAGCCGCAGCGAGGCGCGACGCCTCCTTGAGCAGGAGGGGGTGCGGCTCGATGGCACGACGCTGGAATCGGGTACGCTCGACGTGCCCGCGGAGGCGCTCGATGGCGTCATCCTGCAGGTCGGGAAGCGACGCTTCAAGCGGCTGCGACTCGAGCGCTGAGCCGGGCCTCGCTGGTCCTGCGTGGATGGCTATACTCGTTGGTCGCCCTTGAGGCAGGCACCGCCCTGTCGGGGAATCCCCCCGGCCAGGCGTGCGACGGTCTTTGAAAACTGAGCAGCGCGCGACCACGGGCCTTACGGCTCGCGGTTCGCGACAGGTCCGGCTCCCGAGCGTACCCTCGCTTGGGAGCTATGAACCCGTCATGCCGGTCGTCGCAGGTGTACCGCGATGGCCACGCCAGGCATGGCAACTCTCAATGAAGACAGAGGAACCGGGCGCCCGTGACACGGACGTTCGGAATTGAAACCCTCAAGTCACTATTCACGGAGAGTTTGATCCTGGCTCAGGACGAACGCTGGCGGCGTGCCTAACACATGCAAGTTGAGCGACGAACCGGGGCTTGCCCCGGGGCAAAGCAGCGAACGGGTGAGTAACACGTGGGCAACCTGCCCCGAAGACTGGGACAACCCGAGGAAACTCGGGCTAATACCGGATGTGCCCTGCGAGCATAAGCTCGTTGAGCAAAGGAAGCTTCGGCCTCCGCTTTGGGAGGGGCCCGCGGCCCATTAGCTTGTTGG
>JAWVFM010000354.1:0-2567 GCA_033856015.1 Solirubrobacterales bacterium | reverse complement strand
TTCTTCCTCTACCACGAGGACGTCGACCTGTCGCTGCGCGTGCGCCTGGCGGGTGGACGGCTCGGCGTCGCGGAAGCCGCGCGAGCCGACCACGCCTACGAGTTCGACAAGGGCGGCGAGAAGTGGCGTTACCTGGAGCGAAACCGCTGGGCAACGGTTATCCGGACCTATCCGGCTGCGCTGCTCGTGCTCGTCATGCCCGCCCTGATCGCGACCGACGTCGCGCTCTGGCCCGTTGCCCTTGCCGGCGGCTGGGGCCGCCAGCGGCTCCTCGCCCTGGCCGACACGCTCCAGTCGCTGCCGCGCCTCCTCGCCGAGCGCCGGCGCATTCAGGCCACGCGGGCGATCTCAGCCGGCGCCTTCGCCGCGGCCCTCAGTCCCGATCTGGACTCGACCTTCCTGGGCGCCGCGTCGAAGTCGCGAACTCTGAGGTCGCTGCTCCGCGCCTACTGGCGCGCGGTCACCGCGCTGCTGCGCTCTAACCCCCGGCGCTAGATCGGCCGGGACTCGCCGGTAGCCGGCTCGCGATCGGCCAGCTCGGGCTCGTCGCCGTTGCCGCTCCGTGTGACGGCCTCGCCGTTTCGCGCCCGGCGCAGCTCGTGATCGAGGCGGGCCACGTCCTGGGCGAGCATCTTGGTCTCCTCGGAGAGACGTGAGGTCGCGACCGAGAAGTGCAGGAGAAGCACGAAGACGACGCCAAAGGACGCTGCGAAGAGGAAGTTTGCCGGAACCTGGAAGCCGGTCAGATTCGTGAGCCAGTTGAGGAGCTGGTTCCACACGGCCAATACCAGGAGCGCCATCGAGAGGAACATCCAGAGCAGGGCGTAGCGCTCTACGAGGCGCCGTCGGCGCACGAGTTCGAGCACGATTCCGAACGCGATCGCGGTGAGGACCACGGCGGCGATCCGCGACAGGGTGGAGAGGTTGTGCTCGGCGGCGACGATGATCATCGGACCGGTGTCGGGCGGCGGCGGAAGAGGCCGACGAAGATCGCCAGCAGCACCTTCGCCATGTAGTAGGCGCTTCGCGGGTAGTCGATCGAGCTGCGCCCGAAGCCCCGGGCGTTCATGCGGACCGGAACCTCGTGGAGGCGCAGGCGGTGAGCGTTCAGCATCAGGATCGCCTCGACCTCCGGGTAGTCGTGTGGGTAGTCGCGGGCGAAGAGCTCGATGCCGCGGCGGTTGGTCATGCGAAAGCCCGAGGTGGGATCCGTGATCCGCTGGCGCGTGATCACCGTGAGAACGACGGAGAAGATCAGGTTGCCCACGCGGCGGCCGATCGGCACCTTGTACCCGGGGTCGCCGCGGAAGCGGCTCCCGCAGACCATGTCGGCCTTGCCCTTCGTCTGGAGGGCGGCGAGGAGCTCGGGCAGGTAGCTCGGCTTGTGCTGGCCGTCGCCGTCGACCTGGACCGCCACGTCGTAGTCCTCGCGCAGCGCATACTTGTAGCCGGACTGGACCGCTCCGCCGATTCCGAGGTTGAAGGGGTGGCGAATGACCACCGCGCCCTCGGCCTCAGCCTCGGCGGCGGTGGCGTCCGTGGAGCCGTCGTCCACGACGAGGACGTCGAAGTCGGGTGCCGTGCGCCGGATGTCGCGCACGACGCGGCCGACCATCCCGGCCTCGTTGAAGGCCGGAACGATCGCGAGCTTTCGGAGTTGGGGGGGCGCTGCGGACTCTGGCATCGGGGCCTCGACTCGCGATCCGGCGCTCCTCGCACCGGGTTCGAACAGCCTGGTCAGGTTAGCGGCACGTGGCCTGTGTGACTAGCTCCAGCGCGCACGCGCAGGGGCGGATTCAGCCGCTGGGCTCCGCTCCGCCGTCGCGCTGGCGGAGCAGCTCGTCGCGCTCGGTGAGGCGATTGCGGCGCCGCAGCCCGGCCTCGCGCTCGCGCCGAGCCTCGTCGTCGCTCTCGGTGCGCAGCGGCGGCACCGGCGCCGGCTGGCCGTCGTCGTCGAGCGCCACCATCGTCAGGTAGGCGGTGGAGGTGTGCTTCACCTCGCCCGTCCGCGGGTGCTCCGCCTCCACCCTCACGCCGACCTCCATCGACGTGCGCCAGACGGCGTTGACGCTCGCTCGGCAGGTCAGCAGGCAGCCGATCTGGACCGGGTCGATGAAGGTCATGCGGTCCATCGCGGCCGTCACGACCCGCTGCCCGCAGTGGCGGATCGAGGCGATGCCCGCCGCCTCGTCGCACATCTTCATCACGACTCCGCCGTGCACGAAGCCGGCGGAGTTGGCGTCGGCCATCCCCATCCACTTGACCAGGATCGATTGCGAATCCTTGGCGGGCTTCGGGTCCACGGAGGCGATGCTATGTCAGCGGCGTGCCCGTCGGCGCGGACACACGGCGCCGGGTTTTAGGGTGTCCTGGTGCCCAGCAGGCTCGAGCGCCTCGAGGCAGAGATCACGCGGTGCCGGCGCTGCCCGCGCTTGGTCGCGTGGCGGGAGCGCGCCGCCGCGGAGCCGCCGCGGCGCTTCGCCGGCGAGCCCTACTGGGCGCGTCCGCTGCCCGGGTTCGGCGATCGCGACGCGCGCGTGGTGCTGATCGGCCTGGCGCCCGCGGCA
>JAWVFM010000353.1:0-3467 GCA_033856015.1 Solirubrobacterales bacterium | reverse complement strand
CCTGACCCGGTCTCGTCGCTCAGGAACGCCTCGGCCGCCGCGGTCACGTTCGCGCCCTTGCCGTGGGGCCGGGCACGGCGGACCAGCTGAGCGCCGGCGGCGAGCGCGACATCGCCGGTGCCGTCGGTCGAGGCATCGTCTGCTACCCAGACCCGAATGCCGGGCATCGCTCGCCTGAGGCTCGCGATCGTTGCGGCGATCCGGTCGGCCTCGTTGTGTGCGGCGACGATGGCTGCGTATTCCGGCGTCACGGGCGGTTATTGTGCCGCGCCAGTGGCCGACATCGAGGCACACATCACCGGAACCGTCTGGAAGGTCGAGGTCGCGGTCGGCGACGCGATCTCCGAGGGCGACACCGTCGTCATCCTCGAATCCATGAAGATGGAGATGCCCGTCGAGTCCGAGGACGACGGCACCGTCGCCGAGATCCGCTGCGAGGAAGGGCAGTCGGTCCAGGAGGGCGACGTGCTGGTCGTGCTCGAGTAGCGGACCGGCGTGGGCGAGCTGATCGTCGATCGGCCGGCGGAGGCTGTCGCCAGGCTGACGATCTCGAATCCGGAGCGCCGAAACGCCCTTGACCACGAGGTGCTGGACGCGATCACCGCGGCCCTGCCCGAGCTCGCCGAGGGCATCGAGACACGGTGCGTGATCGTCACGGGCGCCGGCGACATCTTCTCGGCCGGGTACGACATCGGCGGGATCCCCGACTCGACCTTCGAGCGCGATGCGGAAGCCCTCGTCGCGCACCCGTTCGCCGCGGCGATGGAGGCGATCAGCAGCCACCCCTACCCGGTGGTCGCCGCGATCAACGGCCACTGCCTGGGCGGGGCGCTCGAGCTGGCGGTCCGCTGCGACCTGCGGGTCTGCGCTTCAGGAGCGAAGCTGGGGATGCCGCCGGCGAAGCTGGGGCTCATCTACGGGCACACCGGGCTGCAGCGCTTCATCGACGTCATCGGGGTGGCGCGAACCCGGGAGGTCTTCCTGCTCGGCCGCAACGTCAGCGCGGAGCGCGCCGCCGAGATCGGGCTGGTCAACGAGGTCGTCGCCGACGCTGAGCTTGCCGATGCCGGCGTCGCCCTGGCCGCCGAGCTCGCGGCGAACGCCCCGCTGTCGATGCGGGGCAACAAGCACGTGATCGAGGTGCTCGCCCGCAACGCCGTGCTCTCGGCAGAGCAGGAGGAGGAGCTCGTCGAGCTGCGCCGTTCGTGCTTCGCGTCCGAGGACTTCCGCGAGGGCATCCGGGCCTTCGCCGAGAAGCGCAAGCCGGAGTGGCGCGGGCGCTGAGGCGCTGAGCAACCGGCTCAGCAGGCCGGCGGGAAGTTCGCCGCAAAGGTCATCACGCGGCCGTCGACGAGCTCGGCGACGGCGCGCACGTGGTTGTGTCGATGGTGGTGCAGCTGCGCCGGCGGCAACTCGACGCCGAACGGCGCTGAGTGGACCTGCTGGCGGCTCGAGCCGATCGTGAAGCTGGCCTTGTCCAGGAGGATGCTGTCGTCGCCGGTGACATCGGCGTCGATCGGCGTCTTAGCGCAGCCGTTGCCACTGGAGTAGTTCAGCGAGAGGTCCAGGCTCGGGGTGCTTCGGCACGAGCCCCCCTGGCAGTTCTTGAGCGCGGCCAGCTCGGCGGCCAGGGGTCCCTGCGCGTAGGAGTACGACTGGGAGTCCGCGACGTTTTGAAGCTCCTCCGGGTCGCGACGCAGGTCGTAGAGCTCCTTCTCCCCGTTGTCGTACTCGACGTACACGAAGCGCTGCGTGTGGATCGCGTCGTAGGTGGGTGTCTCGTTGAGCAGGCGCCTGCCTCGCTTGAGGTTCGGGTGCGTGGCGGGGTCCAGAAGCGAGCGGCCGTCCATGTCCAGTCCCGGCGTGGCCTGCGCCGCCTGGACGATGGTCGGAGCGAGATCCGCGTTGGTCACCATCTCGCCCGAGGTGGCGCCTCGGGGGATGCCGGGGCCGCGCATCAGGAGCGGCACGCGAATCGAGGGCTCGTAGACCCTGGACTTGCCGATCGCGAGCCGGTGCTCGCCGTGCAGGAAGCCGTTGTCGGACGTGTAGATGAACAGCGTGTTGGTCAGCTGGCCCTCGGCCTTCAGCGCGTTGACGATCCGGTGCACGCCGTCGTCGACGCCCAGAAGCGACTCGAGCTCGCAGCGATAGCGCGTGGTTATCTCGGCGATGTCGGCGTCGGTGAGCGGTGGCAGGGAGCTGATCTGCGTCGGCTTGTCGGAGACGTCGGCCTCGTTGAAGCTCGGTGGCTTGGGCAGCGGCTCGTTCGCAAACGCTCCGTAATGGCGAACCGGCGGCTCGGGCTCGTGGCCGGTGCACCCGGAGCCCTGGAGGTGGGGGCCACCCACGTGGGGGGCCTTGTAGGCGACGTAGAGGAAGAAGGGCGCGTGCTGGGTAGCGCGCCCACGGATGAAATCGACGGCCTTGCCGGAGATCACGTCGTCCAGGTAGTCGCCGGGCGCGCTCCCGAAGCTGGTCAGCGTGCCATTCTCGTTCAGCTGGTAGTCGTAGGGGCGCGGTTCGCCGACCACGGCATTCCAGTCGTTCCAGCCGGGCGGGATCAGCGTCGGGTCCCGGTCGCCGTACTGGTTCAGGTACTTGCCGATCTCGGTCGTGTAGTAGCCGGCGCCCTGAAGCCAGACGGGGAGGTCGTTGTTCGCGTGCAACGCCTCGAACCGCCGGAACCCGCCGTGCGGAGCGACGTTCCCGATGACGTGATGGTTGTGCGCGTAGAGCCCGGTCAGGAAGGTGGACCGCGATGGGCAGCAGAGCGGGTAGTTGACGAAGCTCTGGTCGAAGGTCACGCCCTTCTGGCCGACATCAGCGAGCACGTGGCGCATGACGCGCATCTGCTCGGTCGTCTGGTCGTCGGTCATGATCACGACGATGTTCGGCGGCGTCGCCCCGGTGGCGCCGAGGCCCGCCTCCGAGCGCACGCCGACGAGGATCGCCACCGCCACCACCGCGGCCGCAATCACGGCCCGCGCTCTGTTCTGCCCGGCTCTCCCGCGAGTCATCCGGCCTCGCCGAGTGTAGGACTTCGCGGCGGATGGCTAGGCTGCCGCGAATGCCTCGGATCACCAAGGCCCACCGGGAGCTGGCGGCGTCCGATCCGGTGATGGCCGAGCTGATGGAGCGCATCGGGCCCATGTCGGTGGCCGAGCGCCGGCGCCGGCGCGGCCAGCGGCCCGACGACTCCTACGGCGCCCTGCTTCGCGCGGTCGTTGGCCAGCAGCTCTCCACCAAGGCCGCGCGGACGATCTACGGGCGCGTGGTCGCGCTCTTCGACGGCGAGGACCCGAGCCCTCAGGCCCTCCTGGACGTCGAGGAGTCCGCGCTTCGGGGCGCCGGGCTCTCCGGGCGCAAGGTCGAGTACCTGCGCGACCTCGCGGCCCACGTCCTGAGCGGCGAGCTGGAGCTCGACCGGATGGACGCCCTCGGCGACGACGAGGTGATCGAGGAGG
>JAWVFM010000352.1:0-6541 GCA_033856015.1 Solirubrobacterales bacterium | reverse complement strand
CGGCGCTGATCCGCGACCAGGACGAGGTCCTGCGGCTGCAGACCGCGCTCATCGAGAAGGTGGTCCGTGAGGACCTGAACCCGGTCGAGGTGGCGCGCGCCTGCTCGACTCTGATCGACGAGCTCGGGGTCTCCAAGGAGGAGCTCGCGCGCCGCCTCGGCCGCAGCCGCCCGGCGCTCTCGAACCTGATCCGGATCCTCGACCTCCCGGACGACGCGCTCGAGGAGCTCGAGAGCGGCCGCCTGACCGAGGGACACGGGCGGGCCATCCTGCTCGCGGGCGACGAGGCGGACCGCCGGGCGCTTGCTCGGGAAGCCGTCCGCCACGGTTGGTCGGTCCGCGAGACCGAGCGCCGTGCCAAGCGCGGCGGCGTGATCATGCGCGCGGTGAAGCCGGCCCTTCACCCCGACGAGGAGGCGTCCCTGGCCGAAGCGGAGGAGGCGCTCGAGTCGGCGCTCGGGCACGGCGTCAAGATCCGCGCGATGCGCAAGGGCATTCGCGCCGAGCTCCACTTCGACGACGTTGGCCAGCTCCAGGCCTTCGCCAAGCGCACGGCGCGCTAGCGCGCCGCCTCAGGGCCCGAGCCGCTCCACCATCCAGCCGCCTCCGGTCACCTGCGAGTAGCGGAAGCGGTCGTGGAGCCGGCCGACCTGGCCCTGCCAGAACTCGACCGTGTCCGGCATCAGCAGGTAGCCGCCCCAATGCGGCGGGCGCTCGACGGGACCGTCGCCGAAGCGCGCGGCGACCTCCTCCACCTCGCGGTCGAGCTCGTCGCGCGAGATCAGCGGCCGGCTCTGCGGCGAGGCCCACGCGCCGATCTGGGAGTCCCGCGAGCGGCTCGCGAAGTAGGCGTCCGACTCGGCGGACGGGAGGCGTTCCACCGAGCCTCGCGCTCGAACCTGGCGGTCGAGCTCCCGCCAGTAGACGACGATCGCCCCGCGCCCCGTGCCCTCGAGCTGGCGCCCCTTCGCCGACTCGTAGTTGGTGAAGAAGTGGAAACCGTCCGGGCCGGCGCCCTTCAGGAGGACCATTCGCGCGTCGGGCATCCCTTCGCGATCCACGGTGGCGAGCGTCATCGCCTCGGGCAGCGGCACCTCCGCGGCCGCCTGCTCGAACCAGGCGGCGAACTGCGCGAACGGGTCGGGAGCCAGGTCCTCGCGGTGCAGGGGCGGCAGGTCAGGGCGGCGCGGCATCGCGCGCGAGCGTACCGCCGGGCGTCATTAGAATCCCGCCCCGCGGGCGATTAGCTCAGTCGGTCAGAGCGCCTCTCTGATAAGGAGGAGGTCCCAGGTTCGAGTCCTGGATCGCCCACTCGGAACCGATGGCGCGCCTGTTGACGAACGTGCCCCCCGCCGTTCAGTGCATCGGCATGAACGGGATGATTAACGCGTTCGAAAGCAGGTAGTACCAGACGAAGAAGAGGGCGAGCCCAAACGTTCCCACGACCGCGACGACCTGCGGGAGGGCGCCGTCGGGCTGATGCTGCCCCGCGCTCCGGCGCAACCTGATCCAGGCTCCGTCGATTCGAGTCAACACCCCGGACGCAAGGACGCCGGTGCCGATGATCCCCAATAGTGCCGCTCCAAGGTCGGCGGCGATAGAACCCGTTTCCCGGTAGACCCGGCTCCCGATCCAGAGCCACGCGAGGGGCATCGCGCCAAGCATCAGCAGCGCCCCCGCGGCCTCTACGACGAGCACGCCCGCGCTCGCAACGCGGGCGAAGCGAGCGCCTACAGCGGCATCGAGAGCCCGTGTGCCATCCAACTCCTCCAATGCCATCGCGCGGACGATAGTCCCACACCTCGTCGCCTGCGCCGCTTTCCTGAGCTCTGGAGACCGAGACCGTCCCGAATCGGGACGGTGCTCGCGGCGCGGGACCTACGCGCGCTGGCCTGCGCGCTCGACGGCCACGCGCTCCATCGCCGCGAGGGACTGCTCGAGCCAGCGCGTGAAGTAGCGCTGGCCCGCGACGGCGTCGAACACCTTGAAGCGAAGGGACCTGGGGTCCAGGCCCGCGCGACCCTCTACGAAGGTGCCGCCCTGGGCGTCGGTGAGGACCACCTCGCAGAAGGCGCCCGTGTTGACGCAGCGGATGCTGAACCGGGCGGGGTCGTCGAGGTCCTCGATCTCGAACTGACGCTCCGCCGTCCCGAACGGGACCTTGATCACCTCGCGGTACTGGCAACCCTGCGCGACCTGGTCGCAGTCGACCTCGATCACGTCAGGCCACCAATCTGCGTGCCTCTCGACGTCGGCGATCAGCTCCCAGACGACCCGGCGCGGAGCCTGGATGAAGGTCTGCTGTCGAGCGTCCGACACGATCGTGATTGTCTCATCCGCCGCCCCGGGGGGCCGAGAGGACGCAGGTATCATCTTTTGGGCCCTCGGGCAGGAGACAAGCTGTGCAGCAAATGCAGATCTACGGCGTCAGCTTCGACATGGTCGGCAAGCAGCCGATCGTGCTCCTGAAGACCGTGGACGGCAACCGCTTCCTGCCGATCTGGATCGGCCACCCGGAGGCCGCGGCAATCCTCATGAAGCTCCAGGGCGCGGCCACCCCACGGCCCATGACCCACGACCTGCTCTCGGAGATGCTCGAGCACCTCGACGCCACCTGCGAGAAGGTGTCGGTCACCGAGCTGCGCGACAACACCTTCTACGCGTCGATCACGCTTGCGGTCAACGGGTCATCGATCGAGATCGACTCGCGTCCGTCCGACGCAATCGCGCTCGCGGTGCGGACGCAGGCGCCGATCTTCGCCGCGGACGACGTGATCGAGGAGTCCTCGATCGAGTTCGAGCACGAGGTCGAGGACACCGAGGAGGTCGTGGAGAAGTTCAAGGACTTCCTCGACCAGGTCAGCCCGGAGGACTTCGCCGCCGACGAGTGAGATGTCGGTCCGCTGCGTGATCGATCTCACACACTGCCGGCGCGGGCCTGCGGGAGGGTGGGCGGCAGACCGCCATGTCGCGAGCTGAGCTACCCCCGGGACCGCCGTACCCCTCGCTGATTCAGGGGATCGGGCTCTGGTCGCGCCCGCTGGCCTTCCTCGAGCGCTGCCGGGCGCGCTACGGCAAGCGGTTCACGGTCCAGTTCCCGATGACGCCGCCGTTCGTGATGCTGACGGAGCCTGACCAGGTCAAGGCGATCTACACGGCGCCGCCCGACGTCCTCTGGCCCGGGGAGGGCGCGAATGTCCTCGAGCCGATCGTCGGCAAGCACTCGGTGATCCTGCTCGACGGCGCGTCGCACCTCGAGCAGCGCAAGCTGATGCTCCCGGCGTTCCACGGCGAGCGGGTCGAGCGCCTCGAGGGCCTGATCGAGACCGTGACCGAGACCGAGATCGCCGGATGGGAGGGGGAGCTCGAGCTTCACCCGAAGCTCCAGTCGCTGACGCTCGAGATCATCCTGCGCGCCGTCTTCGGCCTCGATCCCGGCCCACGGCTCGACGCCCTGCGCAGCCGGCTGGCCGCCCTGCTCGCCTTCGGCGACAACCCCATGACGCTGCTTCCCCAGCCCAGCGATCGCACCCTCGAGATCCTGAACCGGCGCGGCCCCCTGCGTGGCTTTCTCGACGCGCGCCGGGAGATCGACCGGCTGGTGTTCGAGCTCATCGACGAGCGCCGCAGCGACTCCGGCGAGCGCGACGACATCCTCTCGATGCTCCTGGCCGCTCGCCACGAGGACGGATCCCCGATGACGCCGCAGGAGCTTCGCGACGAGCTCATGACGCTGCTCGTCGCCGGGCATGAGACGACCGCGTCGAGCCTCGCGTGGTCGTTCGAGTGCCTCAGCCGCGCCCCGGCGGCCCTCGCGAGCCTGCAGGACGAGGTTGACGGAGACGGGGACGCCTACCTCACCGCGACGATCCAGGAGACGCTCCGCCACCGGCCGGTGCTCCCGAACACGGCGCCGCGCCTGGTGAAGAAGCCGATCGAGGTCGGCGGCTGGACCTATCCCCCCGGCGTCAGCCTCGTGGCGAATGGCTACCTGCTCCATCACGACCGGGACATCTATCCCGACCCGTACGCGTTCCGGCCGGAGCGCTTCCTCGATTCCCCGCCCGGCACCTACACCTGGATCCCGTTCGGCGGCGGCCGCAGGCGGTGCCTTGGCGCCAGCTTCGCCATGCTCGAGATGAAGATCGTGCTGCCGGCCGTCCTCAGGGCGCGCTCCATCAAGGCGGTGTCACCGGCCCACGAGCCACCGCGCCGGCGCAACATCACCGTCCGGCCGAGCTCCGGGGCACGAGTGGTTCTCGCGCCGCGCGAGGCGCGGGTGCCGGCGGCGGCATGACCCCGGACGAGACGAAACGCCTCGTCGCGCGGGTCGGGAGGCGGCTGAGCTGGTCCGGCTGGCTGGCGAGCGCGGGCGGATCCGCCGTCGTGTTCATGTCGATCGGCTTTCTCATCCCGATCTTCTTCGACCCGTCCCAGCGCGACTCGATCGGGCGGGAGAACCTGCCGATCGTGATCGCCCTGGTGACGATCCTCGGCATCGGCGTGAGCTGGCTCTTCAGACGGGAACAGAAGCCCGCCATCGCCTGGCTCTTGAGCGGCCGGGAGCCAACCGAGGAGGAACAGGCCCGGACCCTGAGGTTGCCGGCCCGGGCCGCGGCCCTCGACGCCGGCTCCTGGATCCTCGCGGCGCTGGTGATGGGAGCGGTCAACCTTCACCATTCGGTCGGGTTTGCGGCCGTGGTCGTATCGGCGATCTGGCTGGGTGGCGAGACGACCGTCGCGCTCACCTACCTGTTCTACGAGCGCACCCTTCGCCCGATCACGGCCCTCGCTCTCGCGACCCGTCTGCCCGCGCGCTCGGCGGCCCTGGGAATTCGCCATCGCCTGCTCTTCGCCTGGAGCCTTGGGACCGGGGTGCCGATCGTCGGCGTGCTGGTCGTGGGGATCGTGGGCATAACCAAGTCCGGCGTGCAGCCCGAGTACGTCGGCGGCGCCTGCGTCTTCCTCGGCGCGGTGGCCACGGCGACCGGCCTGCTGGCCACCCTGATGACAGCCCGAGCGATCGCGGATCCGCTGACCGCAGTGCAGAGCGCCGTCGACCGGCTCGCGGGCGGGGACCTGGATGCGGCCGTCGCGATCGACGACTCGAGCGAGGTCGGCCGGCTGCAGGCTGGCTTCAACCGCATGGCTGACGGCCTGCGCGAGCGCGAGCGGATACGTGACCTCTTCGGACGCCACGTCGGCCAGGACGTTGCCGCGGCGGCGCTCATCGGCGGCACGCGGCTCGGCGGAGAGGAGCGGGAGATCGGCGCGCTGTTCATCGACCTGACGGGGTCCACGGCGGTGGCCGTGGCCATGCCTCCGACCGAGGTCGTCCGGCTCCTCAACCGCTTCTTCGGAGTCGTGATCGACGTCGTCGAGGCCGGGGGCGGGCTGGTCAACAAGTTCGAGGGCGACGGGGCCCTGTGCGTCTTCGGTGCGCCGGCCCCGAGCGACGACCCGGCGGGTCAGGCTCTGCGGGCCGCCAGGACGCTCGCGGAGCGGCTCGACGCCGAGGTGCCGGAGGTCGGCTTCGGCATCGGCGTCTCGGCCGGCCGCGCCGTCGCCGGCAACGTCGGCTCGGAGCAGCGCTTCGAGTACACGGTGATCGGCGATCCCGTCAACGAGGCGGCCCGTCTGTGCGAGCTGGCCAAGGAGCGTTCCGAGCGGATCGTGGCCTCTCAGGCAGCGCTCGACCGTGCCTCCGAACGGGAGTCGCGTGCCTGGGACGTGGGCGAGCGCACCGTCCTTCGCGGCCGGCTCGACGCAACCGGCCTCGCCATGCCCCGCGCCTGATCGGGAAGCGCAGCCTGGTCAGCCCGGGGCAACCGCATTGCGGCGCGCGGCGAGCTCGACGACCCGCTCGACGAGCGCCTCGAACTCCAATCCCGCTGCCTCGGCGGCCATCGGGAAGAGCGAAGTGTCCGTCAGGCCCGGGACGGAGTTGACCTCGAGGACGTGGGGGCCCGCGGCGTCGAGCATCAAGTCCACTCGGGCGAACCCCTCGCAGCGCAGCGTCCCCCACGCCCCTGCCGCGACCGCCTCCACCGCCGCGGTCTCCTCCGCGTCGAGGTGGGCGGGGCAATCGAACTCGGTGCGGCCGATCTCATAGCGGGCCTCGTAGCTGTAGCGGTCCTCCTCCGTGGGCCTGATCTCGACCGCCGGCAGCGCTTGTCCGTCGAGCACCGCGACGGCGAGCTCCCGCCCGTCGACGTGACGCTCGAACACGACCTGGTCGTCGTAGCTGAAGGCGGCCAGGAGCGCCTGCGGGACGTCCTCGCGCGACGCGGCGAAGCGCACCCCCAGCGCCGACCCGCCGCGCGCCGGCTTGATGACCAGGGGGAATCCCAGCACGGCCTCGATGTCGTCGAGTGCGTCGGCAGCGCCGAGCTCGCTGAACGCGGTCTGGTTGAACGACACCCAGTCCGGAGTGGGCACCCCGGCGTCGCTGAGCGCCTGCTTGGCCGCCGGCTTGTCCATGCACCGCCGGCACGCGTCGACACCGGGGCCCGTGTACGGAATCGCGAGGATCTCGAGCAGC
>JAWVFM010000351.1:0-16202 GCA_033856015.1 Solirubrobacterales bacterium | reverse complement strand
TGAGCATCGGCGGCGCGATCGCCGGCGGCGCCCGGCTGGCGCTCGCCCGGGCGTTCGATCCGGAGACCTTCTGGGACGAGGTGCGCCGCTACGGCGTCACCGTCTCCGCCTACACCTGGACGATGCTTCGCGACCTCGTGGAGGCGCCGGCCGACGCGCGTGAGCGCCACCACCCGGTTCGCCTCTTCATCGGCTCGGGAATGCCGCGGGGGCTGTGGCGCCGCGTCATCGACCGCTTCGCCCCCGCGGGAGTGCTCGAGTTCTATGCGTCGACGGAGGGCGACGCGATCCTCGTCAACGTCTCCGGGTCGAAGCCAGGCTCGAAGGGCCGCCCGCTCCCCGGCAGCGCCGACGTGCGAATCGCGGCCTACGACCCGGAGCGCGGCCAGCTCGAGGAGGGACCCGACGGCTTCGCGATCTCCTCACCGAGGGGAGAGCGCGGCATGCTCCTCGCCCGCGTCCGCAGCACCGCGCTCATCACGTCGAGCGAGACGCCGCTACGCGGCCTCTTCGAGCCCGGCGACGCGTGGCTCTCGACCGGCGACCTCTTCATGCGCGACGTGGACGGGGACTACTGGCTCGTCGCCCACGCCCACGCGATGATCCGGACCGACGCCGGCCTCGTGGCGTCGAACCCGATCGAGGATGCGCTCGGCGACGTAGCCGCCGTCGACCTCGTCACTGCCTATGGCGTCAAGGGCGCCGGCCATGACATCGCCGTTGCCGCGGTGACCGTGAGGAGCGGCCATGAGCTCGGCGCGGAGGCGCTCACAGAAGCGCTGTCGATTCTGGACCTCGCCGAGCGTCCCTCGGTGGTGAGGGCGGTCGACGCGATTCCGCTGACGACGTGGTACCGGCCGCTGACCGGGCCGCTTCGGGCCGAGGGCATACCGGAAGCCGGCGCCGTCGAGGCCTGGTCTCTCGACCTCGAAAGCGGCGAGTACAAGCCCCTGGACGCAGCGACGCGAACGCTCCTGCTCGGCGAGGACGGGGCCGGCGTTGAGGAACCTTCAGGGCGCGCAGCAAGCCTCCCCGGACGGTGATAGAACACCGCACGTCAAGGGCTGTAGGGGCTCTGGGAGAAGGAGTGGCAATGGTCAAGGCTCGCGGTTGGCTGGTGTTCGTTCTGTCCGGCTTGGCGGTCTTCTGGGGAGCGAACATGCTCGCCGGTTGCGGCTCCGGCGCCGCGGACAACGGCAACACCGTGGACCCCGATGCCCAGTCCTCTCTCGGGCCCTACGGCGGCTACAACGGCCTTCAGGAGCGTTCGCGCGAGGGTCTCGACGCGCACAAGGCGACCTTCAAGCGCAGCCAGGGCGGCGAGGCGAGTCGCTCGGGCGAGGCGGCGACCCCGATCGAAGAGCAGGTCATGAACCGCGCCTATCCGCGCAGCTACGTCGATGACCGCCTGGCCGTCAGGGAGAACAAGGCCTTCTCGCGCATCCAGGCCTCCAAGGCCGCCCAGCGCTGGAACGAGCTCGGCCCGGCGACGCCGGACGTGAGCGGCGCGGCCTCGCAGTTCTTCGACCCGGCGACGCTGAGCGGCCCCACCACCCAGGAGTCCGGCCGCGTCACGGCGCTCGCGATCGACCCCGCCTGCGCTCCTGGCAACTGCCGGCTTTGGGTGGCCGCCGCCGGCGGCGGCATCTGGCGCACCGATGACGCGCTCGCGAGCCACGTCACGTGGATCGCCCCGCCGAGCAGCCTGCCGACGAACGCGTTCGGCTCGCTCTACTACGACGCGGCGAACGACACGATCTACGCGGGCTCGGGCGAGCCAAACGGCTCGGGCGACTCCGAGGCGGGCCTCGGGCTCTTCAAGTCGACCGACTCGGGAGCGACGTGGACGCTCGTCAAGGGCAGCAGGCCCGTGGCGATCAACCGCTCGATCGGCGCAATCGCCGTCGACCCGAGTGACCCGAACACGATCTACATCGGCACCGACGTGGCCCGCCACGGCTCCTCGTCGGTCAACGGCGGCCGGCGCACCCCGCCGCACGCCCCACGCCTTGGCGTCTACCGCTCCACGGACGGCGGCACTACGTTCACGCTGGAGAGCGACCTCTCCGACAAGACGCCGGCAAACCCGAGCCCGCCGCGAGACGGCGCGGACTGGTTCCAGGGCGGCATCAACAAGCTCGAGTTCGACCCGAACAACCCGGACGAGCTCTACGCGGGTGTGCAGGGCTACGGCATCTGGCGCGCAAGCCAGAGCGGCGCCTCCCCCACCTGGGGGCAGGTCTTCCACACCATGAACCAGACCGATTTCTCGAACCCGGACAACCCGGGTGACTCGACCGGGGACCGCACCGAGTTCGACATGGTGGACCTGGGCTCCGCGACGCGGATCTACGTCGGCGACGCCTCCGACGATTGGGCAATCGACGGCGACGCCACGACCCCGCTGCCTCAGGCGTGGCGCAACGACGACGTCAACTCGATCACGCCGTCGGCCAACGGGACCCTGGACAACACCACGGCGGGCTACGTTGAGCTCTCGAGCTCGGACCCGTCGAAGAGCGGCTTCGCCGCCTACGACTGGTGCCAGAACGGCCAGTGCGGGTACGACTCCTTCGTCTCCCACCCGCCCGGCACGAGCGCCGGGACCGTCTGGTTCGGCGGCTCCATGAACTACGACGAGCTGAAGGCCTACGACCAGTTCGGGCAGGGAGCGCCACCGCGATCCAATGGCCGCGCGGTGATCAGGACCACCAACGGCGGCGCGTCCAACCCGAGCACGAACACGACCTGGTCCGACATGACCGCGGTGCTGAACGAGCCGGTGAGCGACTGGAACGTGAAGGAGGGGATCCACCCCGACCTGCACGCGATCGCGTTCGCCAACAACGGTGACACAGCGTTCGTCGGATCCGACGGCGGCGTCGTGCGGATCGACACGTCGAGCACGAAGGATCAGTCCGCCTCGTGCGCTCAGCGCCGGTGGAACTACAACGCGGACGACCCGACGGCAGCGCCCACCGCGCTCGAGCCGGACGATCTGGCGCTGTGCCAGGAGCTGCTCAGCGCGGTTCCCAACGCGGTCACCGCGATCAACGACGGACTGCGGACCATCCAGTTCCAGTCGCTGTCGGTCAACCCGAAGAACCCGACCGGGGAGGTCCAGGGCGGTACGCAGGACAACGGGACGTGGTCCTACAAGTCGAGCCGGCCGGCGGCGACCCGCTGGTTCGAGACGGTTGGGGGCGACGGCGGCCAGTCTGGCTTCAACGTGAAGCAGCCGACCACCCGGTTCCACAACTACTACGACGCCACGCCCGAGGTGAACTTCCACGGAGCGAACCCGAACACGTGGCTGGACATCTATGACCCGCTCCAGGCCACCGG
The DNA here is from genome assembly GCA_033856015.1 of Solirubrobacterales bacterium. Classification (GTDB taxonomy): domain Bacteria; phylum Actinomycetota; class Thermoleophilia; order Solirubrobacterales; family 70-9; genus JAWVFM01. Next base: position 12,857 of record JAWVFM010000351.1, on the reverse strand, counting down.
TGAGGCTCGGTCGTTCTACACGCCGTTCGTGACCGACCCGAAGGTGTCCGGGCGAGCGTTCACGGGCCTCGAGAGCGTGTGGCGCACCGACGTGAAGCCCTCCGACGAGCAGGGCCTGATCCAGAACGGATGCCTCGCGTACAACCTCGACCCGTTCCGCCTGAACCCCTGCGGCCAGTGGGAGCAGCTCGGCGGCAACCTGACCACCAACTCATTCGGGACGGGACGGACCGGGCAGTACGTGGTCGCGGTCGAGCGGGCGCCGAGCGACAAGGGCACCCTGTGGGCCGCCACTCGCACCGGCCGCCTGTTCGTGACCAAGGGCGCCGACGACACGCCGGGCGCCGTGTCGTTCCGGCGCATCGACACCACGAAGACGCCGGGACGTTTCGTCTCCGGCATCGCAATCGACCCGCACAACGCCAACCACGCCTGGGTGTCCTACTCCGGCTACAACGCCTACACGAAGAAGACGCCGGGTCACGTGTTCGAGGTCACGTACAACCCGCACACCCACAAGGCCAAGTTCAAGGACCTCTCGCACAACCTCGGCGACCAGCCGGTCACCGGCATTGCGCGCTACGGCCCGACCAAGACGCTCTACGTGAGCACCGATTTCGGCGTCCTCTCGCTGCGCGACGGCCAGAGCAAGTGGGTCCAGGCCGGCAGTGGCCTGCCGAAGGCCGCCGTGTACGGGATCACGGTCGCCGCGAACGGCCGGCGCCTCTACGCGGCGACCCACGGCCGCGGGGCGTGGAGCCTCACCCTGGCGAAGTAGCAGCAACGGACAGCCCTCTGACGGCCGGTCGCCCTGGGCTTTCCTAGAGGCGACCGGCCTCGAGCAGGCGGCGCAGGAAGCGCTGCGTCTCGGGGCGCTTCGGCTCGCTCAGCAGCTCCTCCGGGCTCGAGAGCTCGGCGATCACACCGTCGTGGAGGAACCCGACGAAGTCCGCGACCTCGCGCGCAAAGCTCATCTCGTGCGTGACGATCAGCATGGTCATCCCCGCGGCCTTCAGCTCGCGCACCGCCTCCAGGACCTCGCCGACCAGCTCGGGGTCGAGCGCGCTCGTGATCTCGTCCAGGAGCAGTGCCCGCGGGCGGCCCACGAGAGCGCGGACGATCGCCACGCGTTGCTGCTGTCCGCCGGACAGGTCGTCGGGCCGATCCGACTCGCGCCCCGCCAGGCCAAAGCGCTCGAAGAGCGTCCGCGCGCGCTCCTCGGCCTCGTCGCGAGGCATCGAGTGGGCGCGCGTCACCCCCAGCAGCACGTTCTCCATCGCGTTCAGGTGCGGGAAGAGGTTGTAGGCCTGGAAGACCACCCCGAGCTTTCGCCGCACCGAGACCGGGTTGACGGACGGGTCCGTCGTCACCTCGCCGTCCAGGAAGACGTCCCCGTCGTCGATCTCCTCCAGCAGGTCGACGCAGCGCAGGAGCGTGGACTTGCCGGAGCCTGAGGCGCCGATCAGGGCGATCGCCTGGTGCTCGCGGATCTCGAGGTTCACGCCGTGCAGGACCTTGCGCTCGCCGAACGCCTTGGTGACGCCGCGGGCCTCGATGACCGGCGTCTTGGAGCTCACCGAGCCTGACCTCCAGCTCCCCAGCGATCGACGAGTCGTGCCAGCGGCACCGTGACGGCCAGGTAGAGGAGAGCAGCGGCGAGCAGCGGCGTGTAGTTGAACGTCGACGCGGAGATGATCGACGCTGCCCTGTAGGCCTCGATGACACCCAGGACGGCGACCAGGGCCACGTCCTTCTGCAGGGAGATGAAGTCGTTGAGAAGCGGCGGTCCGACGCGGCGGACGGCCTGGGGGAGGACGACGTGGCGAAGCGCCTGGCCCTCGGTGAGGCCGATCGCCAGCGCCGCATCGCGCTGGCCTCGATGGACGGAGGCGATTCCTGCCCGATAGACCTCGGCCACGTACGCGCTGTAGGAGAGCGAAAGAGCGATACCGCCGAGGATCACCGGGTCCGACGGAAGGCCCTGAAGCTGCAGCGCCGGGATCCCGAAGCCGACCAGGTAGATCAAGAGGATCGTCGGGATGCCGCGGAAGAGGTCGACGAACACGGCCGCCAGCAGCCGCAGCGGGAACAGAGCAGGAGTCCGGCTCGTGCGTACGAGCGCGACGACGAGGCCTGCCATCAGAACCACAAGCTCGATGACGACGAACATCTTGACGTCGAGCCAAAAGCCTCTGAGGACGTCCGGGAACGCGCTCGAGAAGGCGCCGCTGTTGAAGAACGTCTGGCGGACGCTGGACCAGCCCGGGCTGGTGAGCGCGAGCGTTGCCAACCCCCCCAGCACCAGGGTCGAGGAGAGCGCTGCGATCGCTGCGCCGCGGCGCGCACGGCTTCGCTTCGCCGCCTCGCGCGCCGCGCGGCGGCCGACCACGGCTTCTGATGCGCTCACCGTGCCGGAATCTGACGACCGGCCCGGACGGCGACCTGGTTAGTTCAGCTTGGGCGCCTTCGCCGCCTGGCTCATCCAGCGGTCGGTGATCTGCTGGAGCTCGCCGGACTTCCTGAGGTCGTCGATCGCGAGCGAGATGCACGGGGTGAGCGGGGAGTTCTTCGTCAGCAGCGCCCCGAACTGATCAGGCTTGCCTCCCGGCGCGGCGAACTGGCCGACGACGGTCGCGCTCTGCACCTGGGCGGCGGTGATGTAGAGCGCCGTGGGCAGATCGGTCACGATCGCCTGCACCTGCCCCTGCTTGAGGGCCGTCACGACGTCGTTGGAGTTGTCGAAGACCTTCTCCTGAGTCGAGGGCTGAATCTCGCTCTTCACCGCGTCGAGGCTGGTGGTCCCGATCTGAACTCCGATCTCGGCGTTCTTCAGGTCGGCCAGTGACGTTGCCTTGGCGGCCGGCGAGGACTTCAGCGCAACGACGGCCTGACTCGCCGTGTAGTAGGGCGAGGAGAAATCGACCTGGGTGGCGCGAGCCGGGGTGATCGAGATCTGGTTGACGTCGAAGTCGAAGCTCTTCGGGCCGGGCGCGTAGGAGGCGCCAAAAGGCTCGACGACCCACTTCACCTGGCTCTGCGAGTAGCCAAGCTGCTTGGCGATCGCGTAGGCGACGGCGCTCTCGAAGCCCTTGCCGTTCGTCGGATCGTCGGCCTCGAAGTACGGCGGATAGGCGGGCTTGTCGGTGGCCACCGTGAGCGTGCCCTTCGTGTGGGTGGCGAGGCGCGAGGGGGCGCAGTTTGCGGCGCTGGGCGTGGTCGTGGCCGGGGGCTCGGTCTTCTCGCCGCACCCGGCGAGCACGCCGAGGGCGACCGCAGCGACCGCGGTTGGGAGCGCTCTGGATCTCATGACCCTGGCTTCAGCGTCATGTCGAGCACGATAAGCACGAGGAAGACCAACTCGATCCGGGAGACCAGGAAGATCCGCTTCAGGCGGGCCTGCGCATCCTCGGACTCGACGCCCTTTTCCTCGATCGTCTTCTGGATCCGGCCCGATTCCGGGCCGAGGAAGGCGGCGCCGGTGATGAACGACGCCACCCAGACCACGAGAGCGACGACCAGCCAGAGCTTCCACTGCCAGTGGCTCTCGTGGACGAGGAGGAAGCCGAAGATCACCAGGATCAGCGACGACGGGACGAACACCCGGGTGCCGAGCCATTCGACGTCGCCAGAGAACGCGGCCAGGTGGCCGGCGTTGCCGCTTCGCTGGGCGCGGATCGCGTAGACCTGCGTCGCGAACGCCGTACCGACCCAGATCACCGCGGCGAGGATGTGGATGGACAGGTAGCCCTGGTAGGTGGTGATCGTTCCGGCGGCCACGGCGCGATATGTCTATCAGCATCGGCGCAGGCACGGCGCGGACCCGGTGGAAGGTTTCGCTTTCCCTTAGGCAGCGGGAGGAAGCTTTCGGCTCTAGATGGCGACTCCCACATCGATCCGCCGCGCCCTCGGACGGCTCGTCGCGGGGGCCAGGGCCCGGCCGGAGCTGGTGGCCCTGCTCGCCCTGGTGGGCCTCGGCGCAGCGGTGCGATTCGGGACGCTCGGCCTGCAGAGCTTCGACGGCGGGGAGACGGTCACCGCCTACCGGGTCCTCCACCCCAGCTTCTTCGCCACGATGTCCGAGGTCGCGAGGACCGAGCGCAGCCCGCCGCTCTACTACGCCCTCGCCTGGGTCTGGTCGCGCCTCTTCGGCACGGGCGAGATCGGGCTGCGCTCGCTTTCGGCGCTCTTCGGGACCCTGACCATCCCGTTCGCATACCTCGCCGCACGCGAGCTTGCGAACCGTTGGGCCGGGGTCGGTGCGGCCTTCCTCGTCGCCGTCAACCCCTACCTCTTCTGGTACTCGCAGGAGGCCCGCTCGTACGCGCTGGTGGTCATGTTCGTCGCGCTCGGCCTGTACTTCTTCGCGCGAGCGCTCCGCGACCCGCGGCCGAGGGTCCTTGTCGCCTGGGCGCTCGTCTCCGCCCTGGCGCTCACGTCGCACTACTTCGCGGCATTCGTCGTCGGCCCTGAGGCGCTCTGGCTCCTGCTGGGCAGGCCTCGAACTCGCGTGCGCCTGATCGCCGTCATGGCAACCGGCGCCGCCGGTCTGGCCCTCCTCCCCCTCGCCGTCCACCAGGAGCGCAGCGGTCGCGCCAACACGTTCACGCATGTCCCGGTCCTCGACCGCGGCGCCACGGCCCTGATCAAGTTCTTCTCGGGTGAGGGGCGCTTCCGTATCGACGGGCTCAGCTCGCTCAGCCTGTCCCAGATCGCCGCCGGGGGAACCAGCCTCGCGCTCCTGGCCCTCGGCGTGGCGTATCTGTTCCGCCAGGGATCGACGACCGAGCGCCGCGCCGCCAAGGTCGTCGGGCTGCTCGCCGGGCTTGGCTTCTGCGTGCCGATGATGCTCGCCCTTGGGGGCGTCGACTACGTCGACTCCCGAAACCTGATCCCGGCCCTGGTCCCGCTTCTGGTGCTCGGCGGCATCGCGGTCTCCAGCCTGCGATCGGTGCGGCTTGGAGCGTTCGGCGTCGTCGCGTCCGGGGCCGCCGCGGCGACAATCGTCGCGATCACCGCCGTCAACCCGGCGCTCGAGCGAAACGACTGGCGGCGGGCCGCAGAGCTCGTCGGCGCGGTGCATGCCCCGCAGGTCCTCGTCACCGACGTCCCGGCCGCGAAGCCGCTCGAGTACTACCTGGGGCCGTTCGACACCCTGACCCCGAGCGCCTTCCCCGACGGCGTCGTCACCCACCGCGTGGACGTGGTGAGCGAGGGCCACCCGGTGCACGCGCTGGGGCATGGCTTCCGGCGAGTGGCGATCCGGCGAATGCCCGCCAACTGGCAGGTGGACATCTTCGAGTCGGCACGCCCGCGCGAGGTCCGGCCGTCATGGGTCGCCGACCGGCAGGTGCTCGACTGGACCTCGGTCGCCGAGGTCCTCGACCCCCAGCAGGCGCTCAAGCCGCCGAGCCTCGAGCTTTCCGCCGGCGCGCGGACCCGACAGCATTCGGGGCCTGCGCGGCACCGCGACCTGCGCTAGCCGCTCGATTCCCAACTGACGCGGCCACCGGCCGTGGCCAATGCGCTCAGCTAGTCGAGCCCGCGCGCTGCCACCACGGTCCAGGGCTCGACGCGGTGCGCGGTGACCAGCCCGGCCGCCACGTATGGGTCCTCGGCCACGAAATGATCCACGTCAGCCGGCTCGGCTCGAAACGCGAACACTGCCCCGGAGGGCGGGTTGCCCACCGCGCCGGCGATCACGAGCTCACCGGACTCGGTCCAGGTCGCGACGTGCTGCAGATGCGCCTCCCGGTGCGGGGCGCGGCGCTCGATGACGTCCTCGACGTAGTCGTAGCGGACCAGCAGGAGCCGTGCCGGGGCGTCAGGCGTGGGAGCCGGCACTCAGGCGAGGTCGGCCGTGGCCGTGCGGCCCCAGAGGCCCGCCTCGCGCCAGGTGAGCATGCGGCGGGAGTCCTCGTCGTAGAGCTTCAGGCGGGTCGCCTTCAGCCCGTCCCACATGCTGAGCACGGGGACGCTGTGGAAGATCTCGTTGTCGTCGTGCGCTGCCTGAAGCTTGTAGTTCGGCACGTGGGCGCTCAGGTGGTGAACGTGGTGCAGGCCGATGTTGCCGGTGAAGTACTGGAGCACCTTCGGCAGGCGCAGGTAGGAGCTCCCGCGCAGGGCGGCGTCGGCGTAGCTCCAGTCACCGCTCGATTCCCAGTACACGTCCTCGAACTGGTGCTGGACGTAGAAGAGCCAGACGCCCGCGATGCCGGCGATGAGCGCCGTCGGGCCCTCGACGAGCCAGAACTTGCCGAAGCCCAGCCACAGGCCGAGCAAAGTGAGCGTCGCAATGAGGGCGACGTCGGTGAGGTAGACGCTGTGGCGAAGGCGGGAGCGGGCGTCGCGGGAGATCGTCCGCGGCTTGATGATCATCGCGAAGACGGGGCCCAGCGTGAACATGATGAGCGGGTTGCGGAACAGGCGGTAGCCCGTGCGCTGAAGCAGCGGCATGGCCCGGTACTCGGCGACGGTGAGGGTCGGGACGTCGCCCTGGCCGCGGCGGTCGAGGTCGCCGGCGGTCGCGTGGTGCACGGCGTGGTCGTGCTGCCAGGAGCGGAAGGGCGCGAAGACCATGAGCCCGCAGAAACGGCCAACCCACCGGTTCCAGAACCGCGACGGCAGGAAAGACCCATGCGTGCAGTCGTGGAAGACGATGAAGGTGCGCACCAGGAAGCCCCCGGCGGGAATCGACAACGCCAGCACGAGGAGGTAGGAGACGTCGAGCGCCAGGTACATGGCGACCCAGAGCGCCAGGAACGGGAGCACCGAGGTTGCGAGGTCGAGAAGGGCCGGGCGAAGCTCAGGGCTCGCGTAGCGCGAGGCGGAAGCCCGCCACTGGTCCCTGGCAGTCGTGCTTGCAGCGGTTGACATATTGCTCTCCTTGGCGCCTTCGTCTGACGTCGTGACAGGCGCCACCACTCTGGCGCCGGAAACGACCGTAGCAGCCAAATCGGCTTCAGTTCCTAAAGCCTTCCTGAAAGCCCGGCGCTAGGGTTCGGCCGGGATGAGCTCGCCAAACGGGGACAAGCCAGGCCTTTCGGTGGGCATCGTCGGCGCCGGATTCGGGGGCGTCGGGTTGGGCGTGAAGCTCTCCCAGGCGGGGGTGAACGACTTCACGATCTTCGAGCGTGGCGACACCGTCGGTGGCGTCTGGAGGGCGAACACCTACCCCGGAGCAGCCTGCGATGTCCCCTCCCACCTGTACTCGTTCTCCTTCGCGAAGGGCAGCGACTGGTCGCGCCGCTACGCGCCACAGCCGGACATCCTGCGCTACCTGAAGGGAGTCAGCGAGCGCTTCCACCTCGGCTCTCACCTGCGCCTCGGCACGGAGGTCGCGCGCGCCGACTTCGACGCCGACAGTGCCCGCTGGACGCTCACCACGGCCGACGGCGAAACGCAGTCGTTCGACGTCCTGGTCACGGCGTGCGGCCAGCTCACCCGCCCGGCGACCCCGGCGCTCGACGGGCTCGCCGACTTCTCTGGCCCCGCGTTTCACTCTGCCGAATGGGACCACGAGGTGGACCTTGCCGGCAAACGGGTGGCGGTGATCGGCACGGGCGCCAGCGCGATTCAGTTCGTCCCGCAGATCGCTCCCCTCGTCGAGGAGCTCACGATCTACCAGCGTTCCGCGCCCTGGGTCCTGCCGAAGAGCGACCGCGCCTACCCCGAGTGGGAGCAGCGGATCTTCAAGCGGTTCCCGGCGCGCGTGGCGCTCAGCCGGGTCGGCTTCTTCAGCTTCCTCGAGGGCGCGACCTACGGCTTCACCGGCACCGAGTGGGTCATGAGGCCGTTCAAGCTCGCCGCCGACCGCGAGCGCAACCGCATGCTGAAGGACCCTGGGCTTCGCGCCAAGGCCACACCGGACTACACGATCGGCTGCAAGCGGGTGCTCTTCACGAGCGACTGGTACCCGACCCTCACCCGGCCCAACGTGGAGCTCTGCAACGGGCCGGTCGAGCGGATCACTCCCACCGGTGTCGTCGGCCCGGACGGGGTCGAGCGCGCCGCCGACGTGATCATCTTCGGGACGGGGTTTCAGAGCCACAACTTCGTCGCGCCGATGGACATCCGCGGCCTCGACGGGCGCCAGCTGGACGCGGTCTGGGGAGAGCGGGCGGAGGCCTACCTCGGCACCGCCGTCACCGGCTTCCCCAACATGTTCGTCCTCTACGGCCCGAACACGAACCACGGCTCCGGCTCGGTCCCGTACACGCTCGAGTCCCAGTTCAACTACGTGCTCGACGCGCTGCGTCACCTCGCGACGCCCGGCTTCCGGTACCTCGACGTGCGCCCGGAGGTGCAGGCGGAGTGGCGGCGCGAGATGGAGGAGCGCAGCCGCCGCACCGTGTGGACATCCGGGGGTTGCGGCAACTGGTACGTCAACGCGAAGGGCGAGAACACGAACAACTGGCCCGGGCCCTGGCTGGAGTACCGACGCCGAACGCGACGGATCAACCCCGGCGACTTCCGGGTCGCGGTCTGAGGCGTGAGCGTGGCCGACGTCCTGCAGAGTGAGCGGCCGTCCACCCACGTCGCGCTGCTTCGCCTGAACCGGCCGGACGACCTCAACACGATGAACGCCGAGCTGTGCGGGGCTCTGCACGCCGAGCTCGACCGCCTCGCGGCCGACCGTTCCTGTCGCGCCATCGTCCTGACCGGCAACGGGCGCGGCTTCTGCGCGGGCCTGGACCTTCACGGATACGGACAGGCACCCGGCAACGACGGCTCCGACGACGCCCGCGATCGGCTCGGAAACCAGGAGCACATGTCGCGGCTCATCCTGAAGCTCCGCGAGAGACCGCAGCCGATCATCGCCGCGGTCAACGGGCCTGCCGCCGGGTTCGGCCTTGCTCTCACCCTCGGCTGCGACATCCGCTACGCCGCGGAGACGGCCGTGTTCCGCGCGGCCTTCATCAACATCGGCGTCTCGAACTGCGACATGGCGACCAGCTGGCTCCTGCCACGCCTGATCGGCGCCTCCCGCTCACACGAGCTGATGCTCACCGGGCGCCGCGTGGATGCCGCGGAGGCCGAGCGCATCGGGCTCGTCGCCGCCGTGCTCGCCGACGCCGAGCTCCTCGATCACGCGCTGGAGGCGGCCGGCCAGATCGCCGCGTTGGCGCCGTGGGGAGTACGGCTGACGAAGCAGGGAATGTGGACGGCCCTCGAGATCCCCTCGGCCCGGGCGGCCACCGAGTACGAGGATCGCCAGCAGATCATGGCCACCCACGGGGTTGCCCTGAGCGAGGCGATCTCGGCGTTCCTCGAGAAGCGCCAGGCCGAATTTCCGGACTAAGCCGCTGATGGAGCTCGTTCCCTACCGAGACTCTGACCTCCGGCTGACCGCGGCGCTTGAGGGCGATCCGGTCGTGATGAAGGAGCTGGGTGGCCCGCTCTCCCCGGAGGAGATCCGTGCCGCGCACGGCAGGCGGATGGTCGCGGCGGCCAGCGGCTGGTGGCTGACGATCGTCCCCGAGCCCGCCGGCGAGCCTGTCGGGACGATCGGAGCCTGGCCGATCACCTGGGAGGGCGAGGAGACGCACGAGACCGGCTGGATGGTCCTCTCCGCCTTCCACGGACAGGGCATCGCCACCGAGGCGCTTCGCCTGCTGCTCGAGCGGGCTCGCCCGGAGTTCGCGGAGCTCCATGCGTTCCCCGGTCGCACGAACCCGGCTTCCAACGCCCTCTGCCGGAAGTTCGGCTTCGAGCTCCTCGGCGAGTGCGACGGGGACTACGCCGGCCGCCCCCTGCACTGCAACCACTGGCGCGTCGCGCTCGACGGCCCGCCCCGCTCTGCCTAGTTCATCGAGTGGCTAGAGGCCACACACGAACGCGAACTGCGACGAGCCGTGCTGCTCGGCGAGCGGGACCGCGTTCTCCGGCGAGACCCTGCTGGAGGCCGACGTCAGCACCGTGCTCGAGCGCTGCGTCACGCCCTGCCGCGGCACCTTCGCCAGATAGGAGCGAAGCTTCGCCGGGTCACCTGCGAGGCTCGGCGCGGCCACGCCGACGGTGCGAATCACCCCGCCGCGCACGGCGTAGACGCCGACGCTCCGTCCAAGGGGGGCGATGAAGACGCCGCCGCCGGCCGGGTGAGCAAAGCCTCGAAGACGCCTGGCCGGCGCGCCTGGGCCGATCCCCTTCGCGCGGTTGCCGGGGGCGGTGGACGCGATCAGCGCAACCCTGCCGCGCGGCGTGAGGACGGCCGTGTGCGATCGATGGCGGTTGCGCTTCCCATGTACGCAGTAGCTCCACGCCCTGGTTCGGCGAATCGGCTGGCCGGCGCTCTCGAGCGTCTGCTTCGGGTCGGCGCCGAGGCGCAGGTGCCCGAGCCCCGCCGCCGTGAACCTGCGGTGGGCGTTCTTGCAGCCGCCGTCCCTGATCCCCGAGGCACGCTCCCACATCTGCAGGTAGGCCTCGGGCCCGCGGAGCATGTCGCGCTTGATCTTCGGGCCGCCGGTCTTGCGGACCTCCTCGAGCCAGTCGGGGTAGAGGCCGTAGTGGACGACTCCGTCCTTGGCGTAGTCGAAGGTGCGCTGCCCCGTGCGCTCGCGGCTGATCGTCATGCGGCCGTCGAGCGACTTGAACGGGTACTTGACGCTGTTCGGCGAGTTCTGACTGACCGGCGCGCCCTGCTCGGCCAGCCCGCCGAGGTCGGCGCCGTAGCCCCAGCCGAAGTAGAACGGGGTCTTCTTCGGCCGATACGTGCGCCAGGCCTTCACGAACCCCTGGGCCGAGCCGGCGCCGGGGAAGGCCATCCCGCCAAGCTTCCAGATCCGCGGCCAGTCGCGCGGGTCCATCCAGCCGTGCGGCGAGATGACGCCTGAGTAGTGGTGCGCCTCCGCGAGGGTGAGCGTCTCGTCCACGGCCTTCTGGCTCATGTGGTCGGGGTTGACGATCATGTGCTTTCGCATCATGCGCCGGACCGTGTAGGCCCCGAGGTCGGTGAGCCCGCGGGTGTTGCAGTGCGGCGCGGGCGGGTACGCCGGCACCGTCCCACCGGCTCCGAGCGCCGCGATCAGGGTGGCGATGAACGAGCTCGCCGGCGGCGCCTCCGTCTCGATCGTGTTGTCGTGAGCGGCGCCGGTGCAGGTCTTGGCGTCCCAGTACGAGCCGTAGCTGACCTTGTTGCCGGCGTTGATCAGGTTGCCGATCTGGCCGCTGTCGAAGCGGACGCCGGTCAGCGGGTTGTCGAACTTGTTGAGAAGAAGCGACGAGCGGACCCCGCGCCTGTGGAGGTCGTTCAGCCCGGACTTGATCGTCTGGCGGTTGCAGCTGGACGGGTCGGCGCCGCTGCAGTCGAAGAGCTCGGAGACCTCGACCTCGAGGACCACCGCCATCTTGCCCCTGTTGATGACCTTCCGGGCCTGGAACGGGTTGCGGACGATCTGGAAGAACCCCTTGCCGGGGCCGCCCGCCTGCGCGTCGACGTAGTTCTGCATCCGCTTGATGTCCTTGATCCCCTTGCGGACCGTCGCCATCTCGTTGCATGAGTTGCGCCGGTTGGTCATCAGCGTGCACAGGATCCGGTTCTCGTTGACGGGCATGACGATCATCCGCAGGCCCGACTTCCAGGCGCGCTGAACCCAGCGGTAGTAGGTGCCCTCGTAGGTCAGGTTGCTCCGCGCCCAGGACGTCAGCTTCGGGTAGCCGGAGGTGTCGTGCGGCGACTCGGGCGAGCCATAGTTGAGGAAGTTCTGGACCGGCGCGGCCGACCCCTGCGGCCCCTCGATCGACGCGCAGTCGGGCAGCGCGGCGGTGATCCCGTAGGGGCTCCAGGGGCGCCCGCAGTGGAAGTTGCCGCCCAGGTACTCGTAGGTCATCCAGTGCATGTGGCCGTCGAGCACGCCCTTCACCTGGCCGTAGCTCGTCCTGCCCCTCGCGGGCTTGCCGGCGACGTTCAATGCCGCCTCCGGGAAGCGCTTGCAGCCGGTCGCCGGATTGAAGATGAAGCGCGTCGAGCCGCCCGCGCCCGCGCGGGGAACGAGCTGCAGGGTCCCGCCGCTGATGGCGAGGACCTCGTCACGGTGGGAGGCGGGCGAGAGCTGGAAGGTTCCGCTGCCGGCGCTCGTGACCTTCCAGTTCGCGTCGGGGCTCGGAGCGCTCGCCCGAGCAACCCCCGAGCCACTCGCGGCAAGGAAGTCCCGGGCCACGCCGTAGAGCATGTAGCTGCCGAGCCGAGTCGCCTTGAAGCGCTGACGGGACGCGATCGTGATCGGCTGGCTCGAGCTGGCCGGCGCGAGCGAGTAGCAGCCGTTGGCAATCGAGTAGCGGTTGAGCCTGTGGGTGGTCGCGCCCGCAGGCGCCGCGAGGAGGCATGCGAAGAGCACCACCGCGAGCGCCGACACGCCGACACGCCAAGAGCCCCCCTTCATCGCGGCCGACGCTACCACGGGCGAAGGCACCCGGCGCCGCCCTCGGGGTCGCAGCTACCGGGCTACCCGGGATGCGAGGTGAACTGCACGTCGTAGTCGCAGTAGTGCTTGCCGGTGACCTCGCCCTTGAAGGTCGTTTTCGACGTGAACTTGCCGGTGAGGTGAACCGTCGGCTTGGCGTCCGGCGGGTTGTTCCTGATCACGTAGTTGACGTCCACCCGGCCCGCGTGGATCTTCGCCTTCGGCACGGCGACGGTGATCGCCTGCGCACCGGTGAAGCAGAAGCCGGCCACCTCGGGGATCACGAAGCTCTTGAGCTCCTTGCCGTTGGACGTGACCTTGAACCTGGGCTTTCCCTTCGCCCCGGGTCCGACCTCGCCCTTCGTCACCTTGCCCACCCATTTGCCCGCGTGCGGCGCGGCGGCGGCGAACGGCGCGCCCGTCGCCAGCACGAGCACCGCGGCGGCGACGCCGGCGGCC
>JAWVFM010000350.1:0-4670 GCA_033856015.1 Solirubrobacterales bacterium | reverse complement strand
TCCCGAACGAGTTCTTCTATGTATGGCCCGCCGTCTACGCGGGGTACTTCTACTCGCGGCGGGTGATCGCGCTGGTCGTGCTGGGGATCGGGTTCGCCTACTGCGCCGTCTCGCTGAGCACCGCCCTCCCCGAGCCCACCCTGGTGGTGCGCGCGCTCATCACGATGAGCGTCGTGGGCGGGACGGCGGGCTTCGTTCACGTTCTTCGGCTTCGGGTCGACACGCTGCTCGCGCGCCTGAATCACCTTGCCCGCACCGATCCCCTGACGTCGCTGCTCAACCGGCGAGGCTTCGACGAACGGGCGGAGATCGAGATCAGCCGCGCAGAGCGGCACGGCGAGCCTCTGACAGCCTTGCTCGGCGACATCGACCACTTCAAGCGGATCAACGACCGCTTCGGCCACGCTGCGGGGGACGAGACCCTCGCGCAGATCGGGACGGTCCTGACCGCCACGACCCGGCCCGAGGACGTCGTGGCCCGGCTCGGCGGGGAGGAATTCGCGATGCTGCTCCCCGACAGCGACGTCGGGCAGGCTCAGGCCATGGCGGCACGACTGCAGCGCGAGCTGACCGTCGTCCTTGCTCCGGACGGGCAGCCGGTCACGCTCTCATTCGGCATCGCCTCCAACGAGGACGGTTTCAACAGAACCTCCCACGCTCTGCTCGCTGCGGCGGACGCCGCGCTGTTCGAGGCTAAGAAGCGCGGCCGCGACAGAACCGTAGTGGCGCCGATGCCCGCCCCATTTGAGCCGGCCGCCGCATAGCTCGGCCGTTCACCTCGACCAGGCGACGTCGAAGGCCCGCTGGTCGAGCGCCAGCAGCCAGCAGGCGCGGATCCGGTTGTCCTCGGTGACGTCGTAGAGCCCGACGGTGGACCACCGATGTTCCTGACCTCCCAGCGTCGCGGTGCCGTCCGTGAGCGCACCCATCCGCCTGGTCTCGCCGATCAGGACGTCTTGACGATGCATGCGAAACGTGCCAGAGGCGAGATCGCGACGGCGCGCGAAGTACGCGCAAACCTCGTCGATTCCCCGATACGTCCCCGCGATCGGGCTGGCGCCGGGGACCGTCCAGACGACGTCCGCTGTGATGAGGCGCCGCAGCTCGGCGTCGGAGCCGCCGGCGTAGAACTCGTTCTGCGCCGCGTGAAGCGCGTCGATGAGGGCGGTTGCCTCGTCTCTGTCCATCAGGCTGGCCATCTGGTCCACGCCCGCCCGATCTCGCGCATAATCGACGGGTACACGATCAGGTGCCGGAACGGCGTGATCGCCGCCATGTAGATGGTGCCGAGCACGCCGTTTGGCTTCACGAGGACGGCCATCTGGCCGCGATAGCCGCCGGCGTCGTCCGGGACCCAGCCGAGGTGCAGGACCCCGTGAACGGTCCGGTTGGCGATCTCCAGCGCCCACTCGTCGTCGAGCAAGTAGAGCGAGGTGAAGGGGAGCTCGCCGGAGTCCGGGCCGGATGGGACCTCGAGCAGGTCCGCGGGCAACCGGTCGCGGAGCGTCGGCACCCTGGCGCCGAGGCCGGCGTCCGCGTCCTCCCAGCCGAGCAGCTCGCCGACCTTCCAGCGAATCGCAAAGAGCGTGCGGGCGATGACGGAAGAGCTTCGCGAGGGGTCGATCGAGGCCATCAGCTCCACCAGGCGCGGGAAGTCGCCAGGGCCGCCGGGCGTCGGCAGGGCCCATACGTCCTCGACCCTGAAGTCGCGGGTGAGCTCGTGGATGCGCCACGGCCGGGAGGTGTGCGCGGTCTTCGGAAGCCTCACGTCGAGCGACCTACAGGGAGAGCACGGTGGCGACGGTGAAGCAGGTCGTGGCGCTGGCGCAGAGGATGGCCGGGCCGTAGAACCAGAATCGCAGGGAGAGGGCGAGGTAGGCGGCGGAGAAGGCAATCGCGAGCGGCCTGATGGGGCCGATGCTCTCGACCAGCTTGAAGTCATGGGTGGCGATCAGCAGGCAGAGGAGCCCGACGGTGAAGACCCCGAGGCCGTGGCTGATGTTGATGCCGAGCCACACCTTCCACATCGACGGATGTGCTCCGCTTCCCCCGGGAAACATCCGCCGCAGGCGGATACCGGTGCCCTCGAGTGCCGGCTTCACCGAGGCGTCGATCGGAGCGAAGAACGTCGGGCGGACCGTGTCGCGGAGCGTGGCGAGCGCGTGCAGGCCGCCACCGAGCATGAGCGGGACCGTGCCCGCGATGAACCATGTCTGTGCCGCTCCGCCGCTCATTCGCCACCACGTTAACATACAGACATGTATGTAAGTACACCACGACACCGGAGCCGGGACTCGGGGGAACCGGGTTCCTCGAGCGGTGGCCGCTCAACGCAGGCCGAGCGAAGCGCCCGCACCCGCGGCGCCCTGCTCGAAGCTGCTGCGCGCGGCCTCTCGCGCCACGGCTACGGCAACCTCGTGCTCGAGCAGGTGGCCGGCGATGCCGGCTACACGCGCGGCGCGCTCTATCACCAGTTCAAGGACAAGCAGGACCTGGCGCTGGCCGTGATCGAATGGGTCGACGAGACCTGGAGGCAGGAGGTGGGTCGCCTCGTCGACGATGAGACGGATCCCGCCGCGGCGCTGATCGCCATCGCGCGCGGCCACGCCGTCTACTGCCGGCGCGACGTCGCCCGGGTGGCGATCGCGCTGAGGCTCGAGTTCAGCGGCCAGGACCATCCGGTCGGGCGCGAGGTCGAGCGGATCTCCGAGACGCTTGTCAAGCGCTGCATCCGCCTCATCAACGCCGGGCGCAGGAACGGGTCGATCCCCCCCGGTCCACCGGCCAGGGCAGTTGCCCTGGGTTTCGTCGGCGCGCTCGAGGGAGCCGTGATCGCCCTCGCCGGACAGGCTCCCCACGACGAGCTGCTCGCGGCTCGCGCCGCGGCCGGCGCGCTCGGGCTGGTTCCTGCGTGACCTCAGCGGATGCCAACGGCAATACTCCGGCGCAGAGTTGCGGCAGGCTGAAGTTCAAGAAGAGGAAGCGCGAGCACTAAGCGGCTCCTGTTCAGGCAGCAGCGGTTGACTCCGCCCCGTCTCAGGGTGGGGCTCGCGGGTTGCGGCGGCATCGCCCGCCAGTACCACCTGCGGGAGCTGTCGGCCGACCCGCGCGTCGAGTTGGTCGCGGTCGCCGATCCCTCCACGGCATCGCGCGCGGCCCTGCCGACGCTGCCGGGCGTCGAGGTGAGCAAGGACGTCGAGGACATGATCGGCTCCCCGGGAATCGATGCGGTCGTGGTCTGCGCCTCGACCCCGGCGCACGCGGAGATCGCCGCGGGTGTCGCGGAGGGTCACCAGCACCTCTACCTGGAGAAGCCGATCGCCCTCGACCTGGACGAGGCGCGCCGGATCGAGGCGCTGCTCGACGCCCGTGACGCGCTCACCGCGGTCGGCTTCCAGTACCGGTTCAGCCCTGCATTCCGCGACCTGAAGCAGCAAATCGGCGAGGGACGGATCGGCGCGATCCGGCACGTGCGAGCCTGGCATTGCGAGGTGGCCGATCCCGGGGCGATGTCAGGGTGGAAGCTCGCACGGAGTAGCGGTGGCGGGGTGCTGATCGACATCGGCTCCCATGAGGTCGACTTCGCGAGCTGGCTCCTCGGCACGGAGGTCGACGGCGTCGAGGACGCGACCCTGACCTCGAGCCGCATCGAGCATGACGACGCGCGCTTCGTCCTGCGGATGAGCGACGGAGTGCGCGTCGAGGTGGTCGTCTCCTACGTTCAGGGCCGCAAGCACCGCTGGGAGGTGGAGGGCAGCGACGGGGTGCTCCGGGCGGAGCGCTGGCCGCCTCGCGTCTCCCGCCCGCGCCGGCCCGCCCCTTCGGGCCCGACGAAGCTGGCGACGAGGCTCCGCGCCCTGCCGGTCCCTCGCCGCGAGCCCTCGTTCGGTCTCGCCCTGAGGCAGTTCGCCCGCGCCTCGCAGGGCGAGCCGCATTCGCTGCCGACGATCGCCGACGGCCGTCGCAGCCTCGAGATCGTGCTCGAGGCGGAGCGGGACGCGCTGGCGCGTTGAAGATCCTGCTCGTCACCGATTGGCCCCTGCGCTGGGCCGGAACCGAGCGATACGTGCTGGAGCTCCGCGACGGACTCACGGCGGCGGGACACGAGGTGCGGCTGATGACCTCCTCGATCGGCTCCGAGGGCCATGGCACGGCGGCCTATGTCGCGCGGGCGACCGACCGGCGCCGGGCTCAGGCCGTCCTGCAGGTGGCGAACCCGAGCGCCCTGGCCACGATGATGCGGGCGCTGGGCGAGTTCGACCCCGACGTGGTCCACCTGGCGATGTTCCTCCCCTATCTCTCGCCGGCGGTGCTGGCGCCGCTGCGCTCGCGCCCGACGACGATCATGGTCACCGACCTGAAGCCGGTCTGTCCAACAGGCACGAAGGTCCTGCCGGACGGGCGCCAGTGCCGGGTCCCGATGGGCGGAGTCTGTCGTCGCGAGGGGTGCCTGAGCACCGCCCGCGCCGGTCGTGACCTGGTCCGCTACGGCGCCTTCCGGGCGGGCCTGAGGCACGTCGACCGGATCTTCACGTGCAGCGGCCACCTGGCCGGCGAGCTCGAGAAGATCGGGATCCGCGGTGTGCACGAGCCCCTGCCCGTCGCCCCGCCCGAGCCGTCGTTCCGGCGCCACCCCGGAGTCGATCCGCACTTCGTCTACGCGGGCCGGC
>JAWVFM010000349.1:0-4555 GCA_033856015.1 Solirubrobacterales bacterium | reverse complement strand
GAACTCAAACGGCGTGGCAACCTCGCCCACGGTCACGGCTTCGACGATCGCCGGCCAGTGGCATCCGACGGCGGCGCTCGATTCCGACTCCGCCGACTTCACGCAAATCCTCAACCTGACCAACGTCCACGGGATCGGGCACGAGCTCACCCTCGGCCTCCAGCCCGACACGATTTCGGCCGACGGCAGCTCCACCTCCGTCGCCACGGCAACCGTGACAGACGCCAACGGAAACCCGGTTCCCGGCGACACCGTGGCGTTCAGCGCCCCGCTCGACCCCGGGGTGCAGGTGGGCGCCACGACCGACCACGGCGATGGGACCTATTCCGCGACCCTGACCTCCCCGGCGCGCCAGACGGGCAGCGACGTCACCATCAACGCGCTCGACACGTCCTCGACCGATTCCCCCGGCGCCGGCCAGACCCTCCACCTCACCGGTGACACGACGCCCCCCGACACCCTCATCGACTCCGGCCCGAACGGGATCACCCACACGGCGACACCGCAGTTCGCGTTTCACTCGAACGATGCGAACGCGACGTTCTCCTGCGCCGTGGACGGCGGCCCGAGCGGCGCCTGCACGTCGCCGTACACCACCCCGCACCTCAGTGACGGGGAGCACACCATCACGATCACGGCCGTCGACCGGGCGGGCAACGCCGATGCCACTCCCATCTCCCGTGACCTGACCATTGACGCGGTCCGACCGAAGGTCTCGATCAGCGGCCCGCGTAAGACCAGCGACCGCACCCCGACGTTCAAGCTGAAGCCGAACGAGAACGACGTGCAGCTCGAGTGCAACCTCGACAAGAGCGGCTTCAAGCATTGCGGGGCCACGTACACGCCGCGTGGCGTCAAGCCCGGCGATCACAAGATCGTCGTCAGGGCGACGGACGCGGCCGGCAACCGCGCCACGGCGTCGAAGAAGTTCACGGTGACGAAGAAGCACCACCGCCGCCACTGAGACGGTCGGTGTTCAGCGCAGCCTCGAGGCCAGCCAGACTCCGAACGCGGTCGCAGCGAGCGCGCTGACCGTTCCGACCAGCGCCGCCGGATCGATCCCCTCGCGTCTGACCACGGCTCCGCCAAAGGCGACCGCATCGCCGGCGTCGACGCCCGCGCACAGGAGTGCCACGGACGGGGCGCGCTCCGGATCGGTGGCGGTGGCGGCTGCAACTGCGCCGAGCGCGATGTCGCGCGTGCCGGTCGCCCGCGCCAGCACCATCGCCGGGGGGTTGCGCGAGTCGAAGCCCAGGGCTCTTGCGGCGGCTTCGGGAGCGGCCCAGACGCCGACCCCGATGCCGATCCGGGCCAGGCCCAGGAGGCGCGCCAGGAGCTGAGGGCTCAAGAGCCTTCGTCCGGGCGCTCGACCGGGATCCGCACCGGGCCGGCCTCTGTGGGCGGCTTCATGTCCGGCGGCTCGTAGGCTCCGTAGGGGACGATCTCGGCGCGGAGCGAGCGCTTCACGCGCTCGATCTCGTCGAGCATCCGGCGCTCGAGCTCGACCGAGCGGCGGCGCATCTTCGCCAGCTCCTCGCGCGTTCGCTCGAGTTGCGCCTCGAGCTCCAGCACCGTCTCCACCCCGGCGAGGTTCAGGCCTTCCTGCGCCGTCATCCGCTGGATCCGGCGCAGCCGCTCGACGTCGCTGTAGGAGTACAGGCGCGTGTTCTTGGGCGAGCGCTGCGGAGAGATCAGCCCGCGGGCCTCGTACATCCGCAGCGTCTGCGGGTGCATCTCGGCCAGCTCGGCGGCGACCGAGATCATGAAGACGCCCCGGCCCTCGTCGAAGGTCGCCGTCGTGCGGCTGCGGACCACGCGCTGGGGCTTTCGCTCCTCGGCCACGGCTAGTCGCCTACCTTGGCGCGCGAAGCGGACGCATCGCGCAGGAGGCGCTCGCGCGGATCGTGGTCGTTCAGCTCTTTGGCGAAGTCCTCGAGCGCCCGCTGCTGCTCGCGGCTCAGCTCGCGCGGAATCTCGACCTCGAGCCGGTAGTGGATGTCGCCGCGCCCGCGCCCGCCCGAGCGCGGCGGGCCCTCGCCGCGCAGACGCTGCACGGTGCCGTGCTGCGTGCCGGCGGGCACGCGGATGCGCTTGGTGCCGCCGAGAGTCGGGACCTCGACGGTCGCGCCACTGACCGCCTCGGCGATCGTGATCGGCACCGTCACCTCCAGGTTCCCGTCCGCGCGCTGCTTGAAGACCGGCGACGGCGCCACCCGCGTCACCACGTAGAGGTCGCCGGACGGGCCGCCGAGCGGGCCGTCCTCGCCCTTCCCGGCGATCCGGATCCTGGTGCCGTCGCGAACCCCGGCAGGGATCTTGACCCGGTAGCGCTTGCGCTGTGCGTGCAGGCCGGAGCCGCCGCAGGTCTCGCAGGGCGACTCGATGATCTGCCCGCGGCCGCCGCACTTCGGGCATGGCTGGCTGATCGAGAAGAAGCCCTGGCTCTGGTTGTCGACGCCGCGGCCCCCGCACCGGTCGCAGATTTTCGGGGTGGTGCCCGGCTTGGCACCGCTGCCGCCGCACGTCTCGCAGCGAGCCTGCTTCGGCACGGTCACCGAGACGTCGGTGCCGTCCATTGCCTGCTGGAAGCTCAGGCGCACCTCGGTCTCGAGGTCGCGGCCGCGCTGCGTGTCGGCGCCGCCGCCGCGGCGCCCGAAGATCGTCGAGAAGATGTCGCCGATGTCCGCACTGAAGCCGCCTCCGCCTCCGCTGCCGCCACCGAACCCGGCGAAGCCGCCGCCGGAGTCGTACTCGCGCCGCTTGGCCTCGTCGGCGAGGACGTCGTACGCCTGCTGGACCTCCTTGAAGCGCTCCTCCGCGGAGGCATCGTCGGGGTTGCGGTCCGGGTGGTATTGACGGGCCAGCTTGCGGTAGGCCTTCTTGATCTCCTCGGCTGACGCCTTGCGGTCGACGCCGAGCACGTCGTAGAAGTCGCGCGCCATGCCTACTCCGCGACGACGACCCGCGCCGGGCGGATCACCTGGCCGTCCAGGCGGTAACCGCGCTCCACCGTCTCTACGACGGTGCCCGAATCGGCCCCGTCGGCCGCCCGGGTCGAGAGCGCCTCGTGGAGGGACGGATCGAACTTCTCCCCGGTCGCGTCATAGCCGTTCACGCCGGCGCGTTTGAGGACGGCGGTCAGCTCCTGCCCGATCAGCGCGACGCCGTCGCGGAGCGGGTCGTCCTCGCCGGCCGCGGCCAGCGCACGCTCCAGGTTGTCGATGACCGGCACGAGCTCGCGCGCGATCCCGGTCTTCCCCCGACGCTCGGCGTCGGTCGCCTCGCGAGCCGCGCGCTTGCGGAAGTTCTCGAAGTCCGCCCGGGCCCGCTGCGCGAGCTCGAGGTACTCGTCGCGCTCGCGCTGCACGTCGCCCAGCGCGTCGAGGTCGCCCTCGATCGCCGCGGCCCCGTCGTCGGACCCGGCCGCGGAATCCGGAGCGCCGGCGTCCGCCTCTTCTCGATTCTCGGTGTCGGAGACCTTCTCTTCGGTCTCCGGCTCGCCGCTATGCCCGGTCGTCATCGACAACCTCGGCGTCGACGACCTCCTCCTCGGCTCCGGCGCCGTTGCTCGACGCGCCGTCGGTCGAGCCGGCGGAGTCGGCCTCGCCCTGGGCGGCGGCCTGCTGGTAGATCTGCTCGGAGAGCTTGTGGAAGGCGGCCTGGAGAGCGTCCGTCTTCGACTTGATCGCCTCGGCGTCACTCGACTCGAGGCTCGCCTCGACGTCGGCGATCGCCTTCTCGATCTCCTCCTTGGTGGACGAGTCGGCCTGGTCGCCCAGCTCGTCGAGCTGCTTGCGGCCCTGGTAGGCGGCGTTCTCGGCCACGTTGCGTGCCTCGGCCAGCTCGCGCGCCTGGCGGTCGTCGTCGGCGTGCGTCTCGGCGTCCTTGATCATCTGCTCGACCTCGGAGTCCGCGAGCCCGGAGCCGCCCTTGATCTCGATCTTCTGTTCCTTGCCCGTGCCGAGGTCCTTGGCCTGCACGTTGAGGATGCCGTTCGCGTCGATGTCGAAAGTGACCTCGATCTGGGGCATGCCTCGCGGCGCCGGCGGGATTCCGGTGAGCTGGAACTTGCCGAGCGACTTGTTGTAGGCGGCCATCTCGCGCTCGCCCTGGAGCACGTGGATCTCCACCGACGGCTGGTTGTCGTCCGCGGTCGAGAACGTCTCCGACTTCCGCGTCGGGATCGTCGTGTTGCGCTCGATGAGCTTGGTCATGACTCCGCCCTTGGTCTCGATTCCGAGGGTCAGCGGGGTCACGTCGAGCAGCAGGACGTCCTTGACGTCTCCGGCCAGCACCCCGGCCTGGATTGCGGCGCCGACGGCGACGACCTCGTCGGGGTTGACGCCCTTGTGGGGAGCCTTGCCGGTGAGCTCGGAGACCTTCTCCTGAACGGCCGGCATGCGGGTCATGCCGCCGACGAGGACCACGTGGTCGATGTCGGCGTCCCCGGCGTCGGCGATCGCCTGCTTGACAGGCGCGACGATCCGGTCGAGCAGCCCGGAGGTGAGCTCGGCGAGCTTGGCCCGCGTGAGCTTCATCTCGAGGTGCTTCGGCT
>JAWVFM010000348.1:0-27157 GCA_033856015.1 Solirubrobacterales bacterium | reverse complement strand
CGGGGATGTAGTGCAGGCCCGTTGTCTCGAGGGAGATCGTTGAGCGCAGGAGCTCGCGCGTATAGGGGTGGGCGGGCTCGGCGAAGACATCGCGCGCGTCGCCCTCCTCGGCGATCTTCCCCGCGTACATCACCGCGACGCGGTCGCAGGCCTCGGCCACGATTCCGAGGTTGTGGGTGATGAGGAGGAGCGCCGTGTCGAAGTTCCTGCGCAGGTCCGCCAGGATCGCCAGGATCTGCGCCTCGACGATGACGTCGAGCGCGGTGGTCGGCTCGTCGGCCACCAGCACCTTCGGGTTCAGCACGAGCGCCAGGGCGATCATGATCCGCTGGCGCATCCCGCCCGAGAACTCGTGCGGGTACTGGTTGAAGCGGGTCGGCGGGATGCCCATGCCGGCCAGCGCCTCGAGCGAGCGCCGCCGGACCTCGGCGTCGTCGATGTCCGGGACGTGTGCTCTCAGGGTCTCCGAGAAGTGATGCGCGACCGTCACCAGCGGATCGAGGCGGGTCATCGGCTCCTGGAAGATCAGGCCGAGCTCCGGCCCGCGCATCGTCCGCAGCTCGCGAAGCGGCAGGCCCACCAGGTTGCGATCCCGGTAGCGAACCTCGCCCGCGATCGCCGCGGCCTCCGGCAGCAGCCCGATGATCGCCCTGCCGAGGGTCGACTTCCCGCAGCCCGACTCGCCCACGAGGCCGAGCGTCTCGCCGGCCCTGACGTCGAGCGAGACGCCGTCCACGGCCCGGACGGGGTCGCCCGGCGTGCCGTACCAAACGCGGACGTTTCGAAGCGAGAGGATCGCCGGCTCGCTCACGATGCCTCCTCGTCCGCCGGGATCTGGGGCGGCTTGATCCGCCGGTAGCGGATGACCGGGTTCAGGACGTCGTTGAGGCCCTCACCGACGAGCGTGAAGCCGGTGACCAGAAGGACGATCGCCAGCCCGGGGAAGAGGCCCGTCCACCAGATGCCCGCGCCGGCGTCGTCGATGGCGCGGCTGATGTCGTAGCCCCACTCGGCGGCCTGGGTGGGCTGGATGCCGTAGCCCAGGAAGCCGAGCGCAGCGAGGGTCAGGATGGCGTCGGCGGCATTCAGCGTGGCGATCACGGGAACGTTCTGGATCACGTTCTGGAAGACGTAGCGCCCCACGATCGTGCGTCGCTTCGCCCCGAGCGCCCTGGCCGCCTCCACGTAGGGCTCCTCGCGCACGCTGATCACGTGGTTGCGAACGACGCGGAAGTACTGGGGGACGTAGACGACCGTGATCGACACGGCCGCCGTCACGATTCCCTGGCCGATCTTGTCGGAGAGCAGGAACGCGATCACGATTGCCAGCAGCAGGTACGGGAACGCGAACAGTGCGTCCATGATCAGGACGAGGCCGCGGTCGAGCTTGCCGCCCAGGTAGCCGGAGATGAGGCCGAGCGGGACGCCCACGAAGAGCGAGATGACCACCGCGAGGAGGACGACCTCGAGCGCGGTGCGCGACCCGAAGATCACCCGCGAGAGCACGTCGGTGGACTGGACGGTGGTGCCGAAGAGGTGAGCGCCCGAGGGCGCAGCCTGCTTCGGGAAGCGCACCGCCCCCGACTGGACCTGATCGAAGCCGTACGGCGCGATGAGCGGCGCGAAGATCGCCAGGATCACGAAGAACGCGACGATCGCGATCCCGCTGTAGAGGATCCACTTCGGGACGCCGCGCGCCGCGCGGACCTCGGCGACCATGCGGCGCAGGCCCGCGAAGCGGCGGGCCTTGGCGCTCCCCTTCGGGACAGCGGCGGCCATCAGTACCTCACCCGCGGGTCGACGAAGGCGTTGACGAGGTCGATCAGGAGCGAGACCACGACTACGGCGATCGCGAACACGGTGACGATCCCCTGGACGGCGATGTAGTCGCGTTCGTTCAGGTAGCGGACGAGCTCGGAGCCGATGCCCGGCCAGTTGAACGTCTCCTCGGTGAGGATCGCGCCGCCCAGGAGCGTGGCGAACTGCAGGCCGGCAACGGTGACCACCGGCACCAGCGCGTTGCGAAACGCGTGCTTGATCACGACGCGCCGCTCGCTGATCCCGCGGGCCCGCGCGGCCTCGACGTAGTCGCCCTTCATGGTCTGCATCAGGTTCACGCGAACGAGCCGGATGAGGACGCCGCTGATCAGCAGGCCGAGCGTCACGGCGGGCAGGATCAGGTGCTGGACCGCGTCCCAGAACGCCGAGAAGTTGCCCGTGACGAGCGAGTCGATCAGGTAGAAGTGCGTCGGCTGCGCGCCCTGCGAGAGGTCGAACTCCGTCAGCGGGCTGACCCGCCCGGAGCTGGGTAACCAGCCGAGCGTGTGGCTGAAGAAGAGCTGGGCCAGGAAGCCCGTGAAGAACACGGGCGCCGCGTAGATGAAGATCCCGAACAATCGCCCCCCCAGGTCGATCGGGCTGTCGCGAAAGCGGCCTGCGAGGATCCCGATACTCAGGCCCACGACGAGGGCCACCGCGAACGCGGCGATCGAGAGCTCGAGCGTGGCGGAGCCGTTCTCAACAAGGATCGAGCCGATCGAGCGGTGGTCGGTGAGCGAGTTGCCGAGGTGGCCCGTGACCGCGTCACCCAGGTAGTTGACGTACTGCGTGACGATCGGCTTGTCGTAGCCGGCGCGCTTGCTCCGCGCCTGGATCTGCTTCTCGGAGACGTGCCCGCCGAGCGCCGCCTGGATCGGGTTGCCCGGGGCGACCCGCATCAGCAGGAAGACCATCGTCAGCAGGATCAGCACCGTCGGGATCGACAGCGCGATCCGCGTCAGGACATACGTTCTTAGCGACGTTCCTTGCCGGGCCATCCGTCCTTAAGCCGCGCCGCCCGTGTTATCAGGGGCGCCTTGTCGCGTTGTTCTAGTTCTTGGAGATCAGCCAGTAGCGGAAGATGAACGACGGGTCGAACGTCTCCTGGACGCCGGTGATCCCGTCGCGCACCGCCGCGACCTGGTCGGCCTGCCAGATCGGGACGGTCGGCACGTCCTGCGCCCCGATCTTCTGGATCTGGGTGAAGTCCTTCTGGCGAGTCGCGTCGCTGGTCGACGCCTTCTCGTCCGCGAGGAGCTTCTCCATCTGCGGGTTGTTGTAGCCGATGTTCAGGAAGCTGTCCTTCGAGTAGAAGGAGGCCGTGTAGTCGTCGGCGTCCGGGTAATCCGGGAACCAGCCGAGCTGGTAGGCCGGGTACTTGTTCGTGAAGGCGGCGGTGGAGTACTGCGTCCACTCCGTGTCCTTCAGCGTCACGTTGAACAGGCCGCTGTCGTCGAGCTGCTGCTTGATCGCTGCGTACTCGTCGCCGGAGGACGGGCCGTAGTGCGACGGCGTCCACCAGACCTCGAGCGGCACCGGCGTCTTCACGCCCGCGTCCGCGAGCGTCTTCTTCGCGGCGGCCAGGTTCGGCGACGCGCCGTAGGCGTCCAGGAACGCCTGGTCGGCGTACTTCAGGCCCTGCGGGACCATCGAGTACAGCGGCTTGACCGTGCCGTTGTAGACGTCCTTGGCGATTGCCGCGCGGTCGACGGTCTGAGCGACGGCCTGGCGCACCGCCAGCTTCTGGGCATCCGTGGAGCCCGGCTGCAGGCGGGTGTTGAACACGAGGTAGCGGATCTCGGTCCCGGTCCCGGAGACGATGTTCACGCCGCTTGCGCCCTTCAGCGACGATACGTCGGTCGGGCTCAGGCTGCGGTAGGCGATGTCAACCTCGCCGTTCTGGAGGGCGAGCTTGAGGGCCGAGGACTTGTCGTAGTACTGGATGATGACCTGGTCGTTCTTCGCCGGGTCCGTGCCGCTGTACCCGGCGCTCTTCTGGAGCACGGTCTGCGTGCTGGGCTTGTACGAGGCCAGCGTGTAGCGCCCGGAGCCCGTGATGCTCGTGGACGGCTGGAGCTTGTCGGCCGCGTAGGCGTTCGGTCCGTCGGCCGGGACGATCGCGAACGATGCCGCGGTCAGGACCAGCGGGAAGGTCGCGTCCGGAGCGGCGAGGTTGAAGACGACCGTCTTCGGGTCAGGCGCGTCGATCGACTTCACGTTGGCGAGCAGCGAGGAGGCGCCGTTCGGATCCTTGATCTTGATGTTGCGGTCGAACGAGAACTTGACGTCCTTGGAGTCGAGCGTCGAGCCGTCGGAGAACTTGTCGCCGGCGCGCATCGTGCACTCGTACGTGGTCGGGTCCTTGAAGGTGCACGACTGCGCGGCCTCGGGCTGCGCGGTGTTGCCGCCCGGCGGGACCGTGAGGAGGTTCTGGTAGACGGCGTAGATGACGTCGTAGGAGGGGAGGTCGTACGCACCGGCCGGGTCGTAGGACACGGGCTTGTCCGTCGTGCCGCGGATGATCGTTCCACCGCTACTCGACGAGCTGCCGCAACCGGCGACTCCAAGTGCGAAGACAACGACCGCCATAGCGGTCGCGGGACCAAGACCTCTCCGAATCATCCAGCGCCTCCCGGCCTGTGTGGGCGAAAACCGGCACCAGCTCCCGCCCGGCCTCTCTCATGCGGTGCCGCGCGCAGCCTATACCCAACGTTCTTTCAGGGGCAGATGGCGAGGGTGAGAATCGAACTCACGACACCACGATTTTCAGTCGTGTGCTCTACCAACTGAGCTACCTCGCCCGAGCGCGGCTAAGGCTAGCGATCATCTCGCTGCCTACCGCACCGGGCCCACTTCTAACCGGCGGCGGGCTCGGCCACCGCCGCGGCGCTGCCGAGCTCCGTGTGAGCCCGGCTGTCGCGGCTGCGGATCAGGACCAGGGTCGCGACCAGGCCGATGGCGGCAAAGCCCGCGCCGGCCAGGAACGCGTCGTGGAAACCGTGCGTCAGCACGACCGGGTCGCGAGAGGTCCCGGTGACCGAGATCGAGATCGCCGAGAGGATCGCGAGGCCCAGCGCGCCGCCAACCTGCTGCGTCGTGTTGATGAGCCCTGAGGCGAGGCCGGCCTCGTGCTGGTCGACGCCGGATACGGCCGCGATCGTGGTCGTCACGAAGGCGAAGCCGAGGCCGACCGCGGCAAACAGCGACGGACCGAGGATGTCGGCCAGGAAGCTGCCGCCCACCGAGACCTGTGAGAACCAGACCAGCGCGATCGTGATGAACGCCATGCCGGTCGCCAGCACCGGCTTGAAGCCGATCCGCGTCACCAGCTGTGAGGCGATCCCGGCGGAGATGATGATCGAGACCGCAAGCGGCAGGTAGGAGAGCCCGGCGTGGATCGCGCTGTAGCCGAGCACCTGCTGCATGTACAGGGAGATGAAGAAGAACATCGAGAACAGCGACGCGCCGACGAGCAGTCCGACGACGTTCGCCCCGGTCAGCGTGCGAATCCGGAAGATCCGGAACGGCATGAGCGGCGCCTTCGAGCGGAGTTCGACCACCACGAAGGTGGCGATGAGCCCGGCGGCGACCGCGAGCAGGGCGATCGTCCGCGTGGAGCCCCAGCCGACGTTGTTCGCGTCGACGAGCGCGTAGACCAGCAGGGAGAGCCCCGCCGTCACGCTGGCCGCGCCGGCGAAGTCGAAGTGCCGCGTCGTGGCCTCGGAGCGGCTCTCGGCGAGCAGCCGCGGCGCGATCGCGGCAGCGATCAGGCCGATCGGCACGTTGACCCACAGCACCCACTGCCAGCCGAGCCCGTCGGTGAGCACCCCGCCCAGCAGGACCCCGGCCGCCCCGCCGCTGCCCGCGACGGCGCCCCAGACGCCCAGCGCCCTGTTGCGCTCGGCTCCGTCGCGGAAGGTGGTCGTCACGATCGAGAGCGCCGCCGGTGAGAGGATGGCGGCACCGAGCCCCTGCACGGCGCGGGCGGCGATCAGCTGGCCCGAGGTGGCGGCCAAGCCGCCGGCCAGGGAGGCGAGCGCAAACAGCACGAGGCCACCCATGAAGACGCGCCGGCGCCCCAGGAGGTCCGCCATCCTGCCGCCGAGGAGCAGGAAGCCCCCGAAGGTCAGGACGTAGGCGTTGACAACCCAGGGGAGGTTGCTCTCGGTGAAGTTGAGCGCGTTGCCGATGGTCGGCAGGGCGACGTTCACGATCGAGGCATCCAGGACGACCACGAACTGGGCAACGCAGAGCAGGATCAGGGCAATCCAGCGGCGCTCTTCGGCGGTCTTTCGATTAGTCATCTCGGCTAGCTCCTCGTGCGTGTCATGGGCGTGCAGTACAATCGGAAGCGAAGTTCCGGTTCCGGATAATAGCGGAATCGTGGTTCCGCTTCTGTGACACATGTCAAACCCCGTCGAAACCCCCACCGAAGCCCCGGCGCCCGAGCGGCTCCAGCGCGCCGACGCGCGCCGCAACCGCGACCGCGTCATCAAGGCCGCCCGGACCCGCATGGCGCGCGACGGCCTGGACACGCAGATGGAGGACATCGCCCGCGCCGCCAAGGTCGGCGTCGGCACGGTCTACAGGCACTTCAGCACCAAGGACGAGCTGATCGAGGCACTGGCGTTCGACCGCTTCGAGCGGCTTCGCGAGGCGGCGGAGGCAGCGCTCGTCATCGACGACCCGTGGGAGGCGTTCGAGACCTTCATCCGCGCCGCGGCGCGGATCCAGACCGAGGACCGCGCGCTCTCCGAGGTCCTCACCTCCCGCCCCGACGTGATGGGCGCGGCGGCGGCCTCGGTCGGCATGCTCGAGATCACCGCGACGCTGATCGGTCGCGCTCAGGCTGCCGGTGTGGTCCGTCCTGACGCACGGCCGGAGGACGTCCCGATGCTGATGTGCGCGCTGGCGGGGACCTTCAAGGCCCCGTACGCGAGCACGGACCGCTACGTGGGCATCGTCCTCGATGGCCTGCGGCCCTCCGGCAGCGGCCGCACCGACCTCAGCTAGCGCCGACTCAGCCCTGCTCGTCGATCCAGGCGAGGATGGCGCGGGAGTGGGTGATTACCGTCCCGCCGGGCAGCTTGAGAGCCGGGAGCTTCGTCGACCCCGTCGCTTCGCGAAGCTTGTCGCGCGAGCCCTTCCGCAGGAAGGGGATCGGGCTGCCGTGCGCGGCGATCACCTTCTCGTACTCGATCCCCGCGGCGCGGAGCGCTTCCTGAACGCGTCGGCACGGATGGATTCGGGGGCCGCCGTCGTCGCCGTGGCAGACGAAGAGTGTTGGTGCTTCGCCGATCTGCGAAGTATGGCCCTCGCCAGGCAGGTTGTCGAGATCGCCGCGTTGGTCGAGA
Source organism: Solirubrobacterales bacterium (assembly GCA_033856015.1). Taxonomy (GTDB): domain Bacteria; phylum Actinomycetota; class Thermoleophilia; order Solirubrobacterales; family 70-9; genus JAWVFM01. Next base: position 19,985 of record JAWVFM010000348.1, on the reverse strand, counting down.
CGGAGAGCTAGCCCGTGCAGAGCGGGTCGGCCGGGAGCTCGGCGATCTGGCCGCCGTTGCCGTGGAACGGGCCGCTGTTGGGGGTCTCGGCGGGCGCCGCGCTGTAGTTCGAGGTGTAGAGCGTCTGTCCATCCGGGCTGACCGTGACGCCGACCGGGAGGACCAGTCCGTCCGAGAACGGGACGGTGCAGCGGCTGACTCCTGCCGGCATGATCTCGACGATCGCTCCATGCGAGTCGGCGCTGGGCGTCGTGGTCGTCTGCTCGGTCACGTAGAGCTGGCCCAGCGGCCCGAACTCGAGGCCCGTGATGTGGCTGAGTCCGGTCGCGTAGGTCCGCGTGATCCCGGTCGGGAGGATCTGGAGGATGGTCCCGTTGGACTGGCCGACGTAGACGCTCGCCGCCGGGCCGCGAGTGACCGCGGTGGGGCCGGTTGCGGGCCCGAAGACCGAGACGGCGGACCCGGAGATCCCCAGGACGTCGTTGGCGCCCGCGTCCGCGACGAGCATCCCGTTTGCCTTCGAGGCGTCGAGCGCGGTCGGGTTCGTCGCGAGGCCCTGGCCGTCAGGGTCGTTGAGGATCTCGAACCGTGAGACATCGGCGACGCGGTGGGCGCTGCCGCCGCTGATCCGGATCACCGAGCCGTTCAGCTTGCGCGCCTGCTTCGGGAGCTGCAGGGCCTGGAACGGTGGGGCGTAGCTCTCGAGCGCGTAGAGGGTGCCGTCCGGGCCAAGCGAGACGTCGCTCACCCCCGTGGCGAAGTTTCCGGTCTCCGGCCCGTAGGAGGGCAGGCCCTTGACGAGCTTCTGACGGTCGTGGCTGGCCATGTCGATGCGCACGACTCCGCCGGACGCGCCGTTGCACGTCACGCCCTTGCCCGGGACGTTCACGCACTTGCTCCCCGACATGCCCGCGTTGGCGACGTAGAGGAACCGGCCGCTCGGGTCGAGCTGCAGGCCCTGGGGGTTCTGGAACCGGCCCGCGAACATGTGGAGGTCCCTCACCGCAAGCGCGGACGACGGCCCCGCCAGCAGGGCGAGAAGGAGCGCCGTAAGGGCGACGAAACCGGTTGTCGAGCGAAGCTTGGCCATGGGCAGTTCGGAGGGCAGGAGCCTCCGTGGGGTTCTTCGGCCCGCCCCGGTGAACCTTGAGGCGCCGCGCCCTCTTGTCTCGGCGAGGTCTGGCCGATACCAGACCTGATGCGTCGAGTTGCCCTGCTGATCAGCCTGTTCCTGCTTGCCGCCGGATCCGTCGCGGCGGCCCCCGCAGCGTCCGCAAACCCAATGAAGGAGCTACGTGGGAGCTGCCCGGCCCTGGTTCGGGCGGAGGGCAGCCTGCCCAGTTACTCGCAGGACGTCGTCTCCTCCGCGCTGCGCGGCCGCTTCCATCTCGGGCACGACTTCTACCCGAACATCCGTCCAGGAACGAGCTGGACGCGAAACCCGTACCACTCGGCGAACTACCTCCACCGGCTCTATGGGCTCGGGTGGCTGGACCCGCTGATCTCCGCCTACAACGACCCCAAGCGCCTCTACAGCAGCAAGCAGGAGCGCGCGGCGCTGGGCAAGGCGCTCGCCCTCGCGTGGAGCTTCGTCCAGGCCGACAAGGCCGGGCGCGTCCAGCACGGCGCGGCCTGGCTGGCGCGCATCGTCGCGATCCGCTCCGAGTACCTGGCGTATGTGGCACGGGCGAGCGCCTGCGCCGGAATGCTGACCCGCAAGCAGGCGTCGGGATTCCTCACGTCCCTCCACCGCCACGGGAGCTCCCTGGGCCACTTCAACTCCAAGAACTCGAACCACAGGCTCACCGTGCAGATGGCCCTTGCGGTCCTCGGCAAGCAGTTCCCGAGCGACAGCGGCTTCACGAAGGCCGGGAACGCCGCATCCCGCGCTTACCACCGCGCCTTCCACCGCGGCTATGACGAGTCCAGCGGCGTCTGGATGGAGAACAGCCCGGGCTACTTCGACTACGCGCTCACCCTGATCGACACCTGGCTCGGCGTCGTCGACCCCAACGACCAGGGCCTCCTCGACGCGCGCAGCAAGATGCAGGACGCGCTCGCCTGGCTGACGGCGCCGGACGACAACGTGGCCCAGTTCGGCGACACCTACCTCGTGCCTCCCGAGCCGCAGGTGGGCGCCATCGCCTCCACGCAGAGCGGCATGTGGGTGGCGCAGAAGGCCGGCTACGCGGCGGTCAAGGACCCGCGCACCGGCGGCTACCTGGTGATCTCGTCCTCGTTCCACACCTGGCACCACAAGCACGCCGACGACATGAGCTTCGAGCTCTACGACCGCCAGCAGCGCGTCGTGGCCGACACCGGCAAGTACGACAGCACGGTGCCGCGCTATGCGAAGTTCGAGACCTCAGCGGCCGCTCATTCGACCATGACGGTGGACGGTCAGGACTTCCTCTGGTTCTGGCACAAGCACCGCGACAAGCCTTCGCCCTACGGCAGCGGGATCGAGGCCAGCGGCCAGGCCGACGGCTGGTACGCGATCCTCGCGACGAACCCGCTGACGCGCCGCCAGGGTGTGACGCACGAGCGGCTCTTCCTCTACAAGCCTGGAACGGCCCTCGTCGTCTACGACATGGTCCGCTCGAGCTCCAGCCACCGCTACACGCGCTACTTCCAGCTCGGCCCCGCGGCGCAGACATCGAGCGTCTCGAGCACCGGCCTGCTCATGAACGGCGTCGGGACGGCGCACGCCCTCTCCGACTGGGCCGACGCGCCGACCGGGGCAACGCAGGAGGTGAGCGGCCAGCGCAACCCGCTCGCCGGCTGGGTCTACCCGCAGTTCCGCCAGGCGAAGAAGCGCGACACCGTGAGCTGGACCTCGCAGGCGAAGGACATGGACGCCGCGGCGGTCTTCACGCTCGGCAATACACCGCTGACGGCTCACGGCCTGCCCAGGGCATCCGGCGACCTGGCCGACGTGGCCCTCTCCGACGGTATGCAGATCGCCGTCAGCCGCTCCGGCGCCTCGCTCAGCGTTGCGGCCGGGCCCAAGTAGCCCGATCCGAACTCACGCCCTAACTAGCTTCATCGAGTGGAGAAAAACGTCGACCCAGACGTCGTCTTTCTCCACTCGGCGGGTTAGGAGCGCTTGATGATGATCTGGTCCGGACGCCATGACGCTCCGAGCGGCCAGCGTCCTGCGTGGGGGCTTGATTCGCCGTCCGAATCCCTCTCTACCGTGAAGCACAGATGGAGGCTTCACCGCAAATCGCGCTCCAGGCACCGCTGGTCGACGCCAGCGCCGGCGGCCGCCTGTTCATCCGCGATCTCGCCGACGGCGATCGCGTCGCGGGCGCCTTCGCGGTGCGCGAGCGCAGCCGGCTCACCCGTCGAAACGGCGAGGACTTCCTGAAGCTGGTCGTCGCCGACAGCACCGGGTCGGTCGAAGCGGTCGCCTGGGAGGACGCGGACGCGCTCTTCGAGCTCTCGCAGCCCGGCTCCGTGGTCCACCTCGAGGGCGCGTTCAGCATCCGACCGCAGTACGGGCCGACCATCACCCTGAAGGCCCTCCGCATCGCCGCTCCGAGCGAGTACGAGCCGGCCGACCTGACGGAGTCCTCGCCGGTGCCGTTCGACCGCCTCGAGGCGGATCTCCGCGAGCTCGTCGCGACGATCCAGAACTCGCAGCTCCAGGCCCTCCTCGGCCGCTTCTTCGACGCCGACTCGCGGCTCTGGAAGCGCTTCCAGGTTGCGCCGGCGGCGAAGTACTACCACCAGGCCTACGCGCACGGGCTCCTCGAGCACAGCGTCTCCGTCGCCCAGGCCGTTGGAACTGTGGCGTCGGCGTTTCCGGGCATCGACCGCGACGTCGCGGTCACTGGGGCCCTCCTCCACGACATCGGCAAGACCCAGGCCTACAACGAGGACCCGCTCGCGATCGACCTGACCGATGCCGGCAAGCTGCTCGGCGAGATCCCGCTCGGCTACTACCTGGTGCGTCGCGAGATCGAGCGGATCGAGGGCTTCGAGCCCGAGCTCGCGAAGGCGGTTCTCCACATCATCCTGTCCCACCACGGGACCCACGCCAACGGCTCCCCGGTGGTGCCTGCGACCCGCGAGGCGACCCTTGTGCACGCGATGGACAACCTCGGCGGCAAGCTCGGCAGCTTCGACCGCATCGAGCGGGACCTGCCCGCCGGCGAGTCCTGGTCGCGCTTCGACCGCGCCCTCGACGGCTCGGCCTACTTCGGCCCGCGCTAGGCGCGGGCTTCTTTACGACTGGCAGGCCTGGAGCTTGGTGATGTTCGTGCCCGCCTTCTGCACGCACTTCAGGAGCTTCTGCGCGTCCGCCGGCAGGTTGGACGTCTTGACGTTCCCCGACGTGCGGATCACGGTTCGTACGTCCGAGCGGACCTTGTGACGGACCTTCGGCGAGGAGATGTTGGCGTGCTTGAACGCCTTGTTCGCCGTCGCCAGGCCCGTGTTGACCGAGTGGTTGATGTCGTTGCTGATCGACTCGGTCGTGTGCAGAACCGGCTTGATGATCAGGAAGTAGACGGCCGCGAGGATCCCGACGGTCGTCACCAGCCGCAGGATGGCGCTGACGAATGTTCCCCCGCCGAGCATCAGCCGAAGAGGTACCTGGTCGCGAGGGCCCTGCAGCGGATCATGGGACGCACTCTAAACCCAGCTGAGGCCAGGCATCTGCGGACCCTGTCGGCCTCTGGCGACTTGCCCTGCTGATCCAGGCTGGTGGCATAGGAGACCGAGATGTTCCGCGGGGACAGCGCGCGGGTGACGATCGCCACGCCCTCGCTCGCGCAGCGGTTCATCTTCACGAGGTCCTTGCCGGCCGCCTGGACGCAATGCCGGATCTCGTGCGAGGCCGCGAACCAGGGCTGGGAGCCGGCGAGCGCGCTCTGCGCATAGCTTGAGGCGCGCTGGCGGGCGACGTGCAGCTCCGCCTTGTCGCGTGCGATCCGGCTGGCGCGCTGCTGCTGGCTCGCCTGCTTCGAGGCGTTGTGGACCACGTCCTTGGTGGTGCTCAGGACGGGCTTGATGATGAGGAAGTAGACGGCGGCGAGAATCACAACCGTCGACACCAGCCTCAGGATCGAGCTCACGAAGGTGTCTGCGCCAAGCATGGTGACGCGGCCTCCCGCCGCGTACAGGCGGCAGCCTAGTCAAACGCGGGGCGCGTTAGGGCGCAACTTGCGAGGTTGCCGGATTATCCGTGCGCGGCGCCTGAGTATTCTCGCCGGATGGCCAAGGACACGGAGAAGCTCATCCGCCAGCTCTCGCTGATCTCGTTCCTCATGGCGAATCGACGCCCGGTGTCGGCACTCGAGATCAAGCAGGAGGTGGAGGGCTACAGCTCGATGAACGAGGATGCGTTCGCGCGCCGCTTCTATGCGGACCGGGCCGAGCTCGAGAGCCTCGGCATCTCGCTGCAGGTCCAGAAGCCCTCGGAGGGCTTCTTCGAGGCCGAGCTCTACGCCCTTCCGCCGGAGAACTACTACCTGCCGAAGATCAAGTTCTCGGACCCCGAGCTGGCGGCGCTGCGAACCGCGCTCGGGTTGCTCGACGGCGAGTTCGCCTACGCCGAGCCCCTGCGGCTCGCGCTGCAGCAGGTTTCCTGGGGCAGGCCGAACCCGATGCCGCCGGGGACGGCGGCCCCCATCGACGTCAAGCTCCAGCCGTCCTCCGGAGGGCGTGAGCTCTCGCAGCGGCTCGCGAAGATCGAGACGGCCATCTCGCGTCGCAAGACCGTCGAGTTCAGCTACTACACGATGCAGCGCGACGACGTGGCCGACCGCGTGGTGGACCCCTACCACCTCGTCTTTCGCGAAGGCCAGTTCTACCTGATCGGCCACGCCCACGAGCGCGACGCGGTTCGGGTGTTTCGCCTCTCCCGCATCCGCGGCAAGGTCTCCTACGCGAGCAAGGCGGAGCACGACTTCTCGCCGCCGGAGAAGTTCGACCGCCGCGACTACGCGTCGCGGGCCGATTGGCAGATGGGCGAGATCGAGGGCAGCGCGGCAACCTTCGTCCGCGAGCGGATCGCCTGGCTCGTGGAGCGTGACTACGGGTCCTTCGGGACCATGCGACCGGTCGCGAAGGCGGACGGCGTGAAGGGCAAGGGCATGGTCTTCGAGACGGAGTACGCCTCACGACGCCAGCTCATCTCCTGGGTCCTCGGCTGGCGTTACAACGCCCGCCTTATCGCCCCGCCGGACCTCGCTGCGGAGGCCGCGGAGCGCGTGACGGAGCTTCGCCAGCGCCACGGCGGCGACTTCGCGATGGCAGAGGTCGTAGCCCGTCCGCTCGCCGACGGCACGGCCCAGCTGCGCTCGCGAAACGGCACGGGCCGCTCGAACGGCCGCGGCGAGTCCGTGATCCGCCCGGAGCGCTTCGCCCGCCTGGTGACCCTCGCGGGGATCCTCATCGGCGCCGCCCGCGAGTCCAGGCGGGTGCCGGTCAGCCAGGTGACCGGCGAGCTGAACCTGGACGCCGAGGAGCTGCGCGAGGACCTCGACGTCCTGAACGTCGTCAACTTCGGAGGCGGCACGTACGTGCTCTACGCGGAGATCGTGGGCGACGAGATCGAGGTCGACGCGGACACGTACGGCGACAACTTCGCCCGCCCGGCCCGGCTGCTGCCGCTCGAGGCGAAGGCGCTCGTCGCGGCCATCGACCTGTTCGGCGACCATCTGCCGGAGGCCGGGCTCGGCAGCGCCCGCGAGAAGATCGTCGCGGCCCTCGGCCACGATCCCTCCGAGGAGGGACTCGAGATCGCACCGGGCACGGACGACTCCCAGGTGGTGGCGACCGTGAACGAGGCGATCGTCGACCGCAAGCTGCTCGAGCTCGAGTACTACAAGGAGAACGAGGACGTGTTCACGAAGCGCGAGGTCGAGCCCTACCAGCTCGTCAACGGCCCGGAGGGGTGGTACCTGGGTTGCTTCGACCTCGCCCGCGAGGACACACGGCATTTCCGCCTCGACCGGATCAAGCTGGCCACCGTGCTCGACACCGGCTTCGAGCCCCGCGACGGCGTCGAGGCCCGGCTCGCGGAGCAGGAGTGGCTCGTCCAGGGCGAGGTTGCGAGCGCCGGCGTCGCTCGCGTCTGGGTCTCCCCCGAGCGAGCTCGCTGGCTGCGCGAGGAGCGCACGGTCGTGGAGGAGCATGCCGACGGGGCGGCGGTCGTCGAGATCCCCTACGGCTCGACCGACTGGCTCGTGCGCGAGGTCCTCAAGGGGGCGGGAGACCTGGTCATCCTCGAGCCCGAGGACGCTCGCACGGCGGTCCTCGAAGCGGTCACGGAGTAGGGCCTGGCGGCGCCGACGCCCGAGCCGGCACCCGGGCACGACGCGATCTCGAGGCTGGTGGCCCCGAACCCGGGGCCGATGACGCTCGCCGGAACGAACACGTACCTCGTCGCGGCCGGCGAGGGATGCTTCGTGATCGACCCGGGACCGGACGACGAGGGGCATCTCGAACGGATTCGCCTGGCGGCCGCCGGGCGCGGCGGGATCGCCGGCGTTCTCCTGACCCACTCACACGCCGACCACTCGCAGGGAGTTGGCGCGCTGGGTGCGCCCCTCCTGCTCGGATCGGTGAGCGCTGCCTCAGAGGGCGAGCCGGGCGATGCCAAGGTGCTCGAGGGCGTTCCGGACGCCGTCGGGCCGTTCACCGTGGTGCCGACCCCCGGTCACGCCGCGGACCACGTCGCCCTGGTCCTCGGCGACGTCTGTTTCTGCGGTGACCTCGTGCTCGGGACCGGGTCGTCGTTCGTCCCTCCGGACGGTGGCTCGCTGGCCGCCTACATGCGCTCGCTCGAGCTGCTTCGCGACCTCGATCCCGCGCTCATGTGTCCCGGCCATGGCCCGTACATCGCGGACCCGCGGGCCAAGCTCGACGAATACATCGAGCACCGCCTGGACCGCGAGCGAAAGCTCCTTGCCGCACTTGACGCGGGGGAGCGCTCTAGGGCGGCGCTCCTTGACATCGCCTGGGCGGACGTGCCGCAGCAGTTGCGCCCGGCGGCGGCCATCGTCATGGAGGCGCACCTGGAGAAGCTCGCCACCGAAGGCAGGGCCCCGAACGACCTGAAGGCGCCGTAGCGCCTCCAGGATCCACGAGCCGCATGCAACTGCGGCAAGGCTTTGATCAGCTGTAGCGGCCTCTGCTCGTCCGGCTGAGGCCGGCGCCCAGGAGCAGGGTGAGCAGGCCGAGCATCGCGAGGCTGCGGGCGTCGAGCCCGGTGATTCTGCGATCGGCCATGCGGCGATCCTTTCCGCAGCAACCAGGCGCTGCGATTGTGAGGTGCATATGGAGAGCAGCCGCGCCTGTCGGGCCGAAGCCTGGCGATCGCTCTCGCGCTATTGCCCCATCGGCAGAAGTCCGCCTCTACTTGAGCGTTTTGTTACGAATTTGTGGTGCGAAATGCCACAAATCGGCCACGGCGGCGTGCCGTTCGCGTCGCTCAGGCGGCGATTGGAAGCGCCAGGCCGGTCTCGACGGGCAGTGTCGTCGAAGGCCGCCCCAGCCCGAAGCCCTGGCCGCCCTGGATGATCGTTCCGGGGCGGATGTCGAGCGCCTCGACGTCGCGCAGGAACTCGAGGGTCTCCTGGTCCTCGATGCCCTCGGCGATCACGAACGCCCCCGTTTGGCGGGCGAAGGTCGCCATCGCCATCAGCACCGCGCGCGCGTTCGGCTCGGTGGCCGCCGCGGCGACGATGCTGCGGTCGATCTTCACGTACTCGGCGTCCAGGAGGCGCAACATCTCGAGTCCGGCGTTACCGGTGCCGACGTCGTCGAGCGCGAGCTTGAAGCCCTGCTCGCGCAGCCGGCGCAGGCTCTTGATCACCGGGATGGTTCGGGCTCCGATCCGCTCGGTCACCTCCACGACGACTCGCGCGGGTTCGAGGCCCGCCAGCTCGACGGCGCGGCGCAGCCAGTCGTTGCCCTCCGCGTCCAGTTCGAGCGTCTTCGGGGCGAGGTTGACGAACAGGAGGGCATCATCTGGAAGCTCGGGGCCGATCTGCAATGCACGCGCCACGCACAGCTCGTCCAGCTTGTGCACGAGCCCGATCTGGTCGGCGGTGTCGAACGCTTCGGCGGGGCCCGAGAGGCCGTAGGACGGGTCAGGGCGGGTCAGCGCCTCGAGCCCCAGCAGACGCTGCGATCCGAAGTCCCAGATCGGCTGGTAGACGGTGCGCAGCAGGCCGTCGTCGACCAGGCCGCGGACAGCCTGGCGCTTGGCCGGCGTCGTTATCGAGACGAGGTCGCTGATGTCCTCGAACTGGACGAACCGCTTGCCACCGTGGCGCTTGGCCTCGTAGAGGGCGGCGTCGGCCTCGGCACGCAGCTCGTCCGCGGATTGGCCTGCGCGGATCGTCGCGACCCCGATGCTGGCCGCCACGTCGGCGTCGTCGAGCGTCCGGATCAGGCGCCGCGCCAGGGTCCGGGCGCCCTCGACGTCCGTTTGCGGCAGGAGCAGGGCGAATTCATCCCCGCCGATCCGGTAGGCGCGGTCCGAGGCGCGGCCGTCGCGCAGGATCCCGCTGACCCGCTTGAGCAACGAGTCGCCCTGTAGGTGGCCATGGCGGTCGTTGACGAGCTTGAAGTGATCGAGGTCGAGGAGGGCGAGCGCGAATGGGTCAGGGCGGCGCGCCGCAGAGGCGGCGGCATGCTCGAAGTCGCTCTGGAAGGCACGATGGTTCGGGAGGTTGGTGAGCCCGTCGCGGGTGGCCCGCTTGAGAGCGCGGCGGTGACTGCCCAGCAGCGCGCGGCCGCCCAGCAGGTAGAAGCACGCTCCGGCGCCGAGCAGGGCACAGACGATGATCAGGAGCATCACCCGGCGCACCCCTGCGAGCTGCCCGTCGAAGCTCTCGTGGGTGTAGCTCGTCTCAAGGGCGTAGCGTCCCTTCGGGAAGCGGACCGGGCTGACGAACTCGAGGTTCCCGGAGTCGACCGCTGGGTCGGCCTCGCGTCCGGCATAGGACACGCCGGACTGAAGCGCGGCGTTGACCCGGGGGTCGGAGCTCAGCTTGCCGGTGAACGCGGCGCTGTTCGAGAGGCGGACGATGTTGTCGGGGCCGATCAGCATCGCCTCGAGCGTGCCCGGGCGCTTGCCGGCGGCATTTAGCAGCGCCTGGATGTTCTGGAACTTGCTCTGGGATCGCTGGGACGTTCGGACGATCTCCTCGATGGCCTTGGCATCCGCGCGCTGGACGCTGCCGTAGGTGTCGATCTGGAATTGCCCGAGACGATCCGAGATGAGCGTGTCCCCGACCACCCCGGCCAGCACCAGGGCCACGGCGAGCGCGAGGAAGAGGCGGGCGCCGAATCCGACCCTCTCGACGCGAAGCCTGAGGGTGTCCCGGCGCTTGCGGAGCCAGAGCCGGCCACGCGCCTCGTTCGGGGCGGCGGGGGCGTTCGTGACCATAAGTGGCCATCGACACTTATGTGAAGCGCCTTGAAGCGCCTACCATCAGGCGCCAGTGACTCGCCGCGATCAGATCGTCCTCACCGCGGCCGAGCAGAGCGAGCTCCTGAATGCCGAGCGCGTCGTCGTGGTCGCGAGCATGGGGACCCGAGGCTGGCCCCACCTGATGCCGCTCTGGTACGTGCCGCGCGACGGCGACGTCTGGATTTACACGTACGGCAAGTCCCAGAAGGTCCGCAACCTCGAGCGTGATCCCCGCGCGACGCTCCTGATCGAGACGGGCCACGAATACTCCGAGCTTCGCGGCGTCCAGATCGAGGCCACGGCCGAGCTCCACCGCGACATCGAGACCGTGTTCGACCTGGCGAAGGAGCTGACCCTCCGCTACGCGGACGGCTTCACCTCGATCGAGGGCGACATGGCGACGGCTCTCGAGGCTCAGGCTCGCAAGCGGGTTGCGATCCGCTTCCGGGCCGAGCGCGTCGCGAGCTGGGACCATCGCAAGCTCGGCGGGACCTACTGAGGCGGGCCGCGGTAATCGGGCTCTTCCTGACGGAGCTCCTGCTCGCGCCACCAGCGTGCGCCGCAGCTAATGCGCTCGCCAAGCGCTGGAGCCCTGCTCCCGGAGCCACCTGGCAGTGGCAGATCGTCGGGCGCATCGGGCGCCTGCGCCACGTCGACATGTACGACGTCGATCTCACCGACGCCGTGCCCTCGGCCCGGACGGTGCGCGTCCGGGGCTTTGGCAGCGCCCGCTTCCCCATGGGCCAGAACGCCGGGATCATCCGGCGCCTTCACAGGCACGGGATCGCCGCCGTCTGCTACATGGACAGCGGCGCGTATGAGTCCTACGAACCGGACGCGTCGCTCTTCCCGAGCTCCGTGATCGGCCGCAACACCGGCTGGAGCGGCGAGCGCTGGCTGGACATCCGCAAAGGCTCCTGGCAGCGCTTCGCCCCGATCATCTGGGCGCGCCTGCAGCTCGCGCGGTCGATCGGCTGCGACGGGGTCGAGCCGGATCAGAACAACCCGCTCGGAAACCACCCCGGCTTCCCGATCAAGCGCAGCGACGAGCGGGCCTGGTACCTGAAGGTGGCCAGGGAGGCCCACAGCCGCGGCCTCTCGGTCGGGATGAAGAACGGCGTCGAGGTCCTCGACCGCAAGCTTGCCGGGGCCTTCGACTGGTCGCTCAACGAGGAGTGCTTCTTCTACCACGAGTGCGCGCGAGAGATGCCGTTCATCAGGGCGGGCAAGGCGGTCTTCCAGGCCGAGTACACGGCTGACTGGCGCCGGCGCGGCCGTCGCTCGCCCGAGGCGGTCCGCAACCAGGTGTGTGGCGCGGCGCGCTCGAGGCGGTTCTCCACCCTCGTGAAACGACACGTTCCGGACTCCCGGTTCGCACCCTGCTGAACGCCGGCAACGCTAGCCTCCGCTGGCCATGGCATCGCCGAGCCTCAAAGGCCTGATCCTGTCCGGCGGCGCCGGAACCCGCCTGCGGCCGATCACCCACACGTCGGCGAAGCAGCTGGTCCCGGTTGCCAACAAGCCGGTGCTCTTCTACGGCATCGAGGCCCTCGTCGACGCCGGGATCACGGACATCGGGATCGTCATCGCGCCCGAGACCGGCGAGGAGATCCGCGCGGCGGTCGGCGACGGGTCCGGGCTGGGCGCAATCGTCACCTACATCCCCCAGGCGAAGCCACTCGGCCTGGCGCACGCGGTCCTCACGGCGGAGGAGTTCATCGGCGAGAGCCCGTTCGTCATGTACCTCGGCGACAACCTCCTGCGCGACGGCATCACCGACCTCGTGGACCAGTTCCGCAAAAGCACCCCGGAGGCCCTGATCCTCCTGACCAAGGTTCCCGATCCCTGGCACTACGGGGTGGCAGAGCTCGAGGGCACCGACGTCGTCCGCCTCGTCGAAAAGCCGACCGACCCCCCCAGCGACATGGCGCTCGTGGGCGTCTACATGTTCACGGCCGCGATCTTCGAGGCGGCGCGCGCCATCGAGCCGTCGGCCCGGGGCGAGCTCGAGATCACCGACGCGATCCAGTACCTGATCGACTCCCGACGCAAGGTCGAGAGCCACAGGGTCTCCGGCTGGTGGAAGGACACCGGCCAGCTCGCCGACATGCTCGAGGCGAACCGCCTGGTCCTCTCGGATCAGGACTCCCGCCTCGACGGCGAGATCGTGGCGTCGAAGGTGGAGGGCCGGGTCGTCGTGGAGGCCGGCGCCGTCGTGGAGCGCTCGGTCGTCCGCGGCCCGGCGGTGATCGGCGCCGGCAGCCGGGTGTCGGACTCCTACATCGGCCCCTATACGTCGGTGGGCGAGGACGTGACCATCACCGGCTCGGAGGTCGAGCACTCGATTCTGCTCGCCGGCTGCAGCGTTACGAACCTCGAGTCGCGGCTGGAGGCCAGCCTGCTCGGGCGAAACGTCAAGCTCTCGCGCGCCGAGTCCCTGCCGAAGACGGTTCGGATGATCATCGGCGACAACTCCGAGGTGACGATTCCGTGAGGGTCCTCGTGACCGGGGCCGCCGGGATGCTGGGCGCCTACCTCGTGAAGGCCTGCGCGGCTCGTGGCCACGAGGCCATCGGCCTCTCCCACGACCAGCTCGACGTGACCGACGCCGCGGCGGTCGGCGATGTCGTCGCGGAGCTCCGCCCATCCGCTGTGGTCAACTGCGCCGCCTACACGGACGTCGACCGAGCGGAGTCGGACGAGCCGGGCGCGATGCTCATCAACGACAGCGCCGCGGCGACACTGGCCGCCGCCGCCGCGAGCGTCGGGGCGACGGTCGTGTACCCGTCCTCCGACTACGTCTTCGACGGCCGCAACCGCAGGCCGTACGTCGAGTCCGACGTGACCGGGCCGATCTCCGCCTACGGGCGCTCGAAGCAGGCGGGCGAGACGTCGGTCGCGATCTCCAACCCGCAGCACCTGATCGTGCGCACGTCCTGGCTCTTCGGGCTCGGTGGCAGGAACTTCGTTGAGACCATGCTCCGCCTCGGTCGCGAGCAGCCGGAGGTGATGGTCGTCGCCGACCAGGTCGGCTGCCCGACGTACGCGCGCCACCTGGCCACCGCCATCGCGGAGCTCCTCGAGTCGGACGACTACGGGATCCACCACCTCGCGAGCTCCGGCAGCTGCTCCTGGTACGAGTTCGCGCAGGAGATCTTCGACCAGGCAGACGTCGAGTGCCGCGTCCTCTACGCGACGGCCGCCGAGATGACCCGCCCCGCGCCGCGACCGGCGTTTTCCGTCCTGGGCACCGAACGCCCGCGGGGCACCCGGTTGCCCTCGTGGCGGGACGGCCTGCGCGAGTACCTGCGCGAGCGCGAGCGGGCCGGGGTGCCTGTGTGAAGGTTCTGGTCGCCGGGGGCGCCGGCTTCATCGGCTCGAGCTACGTCGGTAAGCGCTTGGAGACCCATCCCGCCGACACGGTTCGCGTGCTCGACAAGCTGACCTACGCCGGGCGCGTCGAGAACCTCGACGGCCTCGACCCTGCCCGCTTCGAGCTGGTCGAAGGCGACATCGCCGACGCGGCCGCGGTCGCCGCGGCGATCGACGGCGTTGACGCGGTCGTCAACTTCGCCGCCGAGTCGCACGTGGACCGCTCGATCGCCTCACCCGGGGAGTTCATCCAGACCGACGTGTTCGGGACCTTCGTGCTGCTCCAGGCGGCAAACGAGGCCGGCATTCGCCACGTTCAGGTCTCCACGGACGAGGTCTACGGCTCGATCGCCGCCGGCTCGTTCACGGAGTCGTCCGCGCTCCAGCCCTCCTCGCCCTACTCGGCCTCGAAGGCGGGAGGCGACCTGATCGTCGGCGCCTTCCACCACACCTACGGAGCGGACGCACTGGTGGTTCGGGGCTCGAACAACTTCGGCCCGCGACAGCATCCGGAGAAGCTGATCCCGCTCTGCATCCTGAACGCCCTGGCGGGTGATCGCCTCCCGGTATATGGCGACGGGGCCCAGGTGCGCAACTGGATCTTCGTGGACGACTTCGCCGCAGCCGTCGACGTCGTCCTGGAATCCGGGCGCCCGGGCGAGGTCTACAACGCCGGGGGCCCCGAGGAGCGGGCGAACATCGACGTCGTCCGGCGCATCCTCGAGCTGACCGGGCGCGACGAGTCGCTGATCGACCACGTGGCCGACCGCCTCGGCCACGACCGCCGCTACTCGCTCGGCTCGGACAAGCTCCGCGAGGAGCTCGGCTGGAGCGCGACGGTGGGGTTCGACGAGGGCATCGAGCGCACGGTCGCCTGGTATCGCGACAACGAGGCCTGGTGGCAGCCGATCCGCTCCGGCGAGTACCGCGCGTACTACGAGCGCCAGTACGGCAAGACGCTGCGCTGAGAGCCGCCGCCGGGGCCGACTCGGCCGGGGCGTAACATCGACGGTTTGGCGACTCGACCGAAACAGAGTGCGGAATCACCGCTGATGCGGTTCTCCGAGCCCGTTCGGCGCTGGTTCGAGGCGTCGTTCGAGGCCCCCACGCCCGCCCAGGCGATGGGTTGGCCCGCGATCGCCTCGGGCGCGAACACGCTGATCTGCGCGCCCACCGGCTCGGGAAAGACCCTCGCCGCGTTCCTGTGGGCGATCGACCGCCTCGCCAAGCAGCCCGAGCGCCTGGGCTCGGGCGTGAAGCTCGTCTACGTATCGCCCCTGAAGGCCCTGAGCTACGACGTAGAGCGGAACCTCCGGGCGCCGCTGAAGGGCATCGGCGGAGAGGAGATCTCCGTGGGCCTGCGCACCGGGGACACGCCCCAGCGAGAGCGCCAGGCGATGCTCAGGAAGCCGCCGGACATCCTGATCACGACGCCTGAGTCGCTCTATCTGATGATGACCTCGCAGGCGCGCAACATCCTCACCGGGGTCGACGTGGTGATCGTCGACGAGATCCACGCCGTCGCGCAGACCAAGCGTGGCGCGCATCTGGCGCTGACGCTCGAACGCCTGTCGCATCTCGTGAGGACCTCGGAGGAGGCCGGGGCAGGTGGTGAGGTTCAGCGAATCGGCCTGTCAGCCACGCAGCGGCCGCTCGAGCGGATCGCGCAGTTCCTCGTCGGGCCGCGGCGCGACTGCGAGGTGATCGACGCCGGCATCCGCAAGGAGCTCGACCTCAAGATCCACGTGCCGGTCGAGGACATGAGCGATCCGGGAGCCGGCAAGGCGGACGGCGACCAGCTGGATGCCAACTTCGACGGAGCGATGAACCAGCGCTCGATCTGGCCGGCGATCTACCCGGAGATCCTGAAGCTGGTCCGCGAGCACACCTCCACCCTTGTCTTCGTCAACAACCGCCGCGCCGCCGAGCGGATCGCCAAGCGCCTGAATGAGCTGGCGAACGACGAGCCCGAGCAGGAGCTTCCCGCCACCGAGCACGCGGGCCACGCGCCCCCAGCGAGCGGCTCCCTGGTCGAAATCGCGAGAGCGCACCATGGCTCGCTCGCCCACGAGGAGCGCCAGGTCGTCGAGGAGCTCCTGAAGTCCGGGCAGCTCCCGTGCCTGGTCGCGACCTCGTCGCTCGAGCTTGGGATCGACATGGGGGCGATCGACCTGGTGATCCAGATCGAGTCGCCAAAGTCGGTGACCCGGGGCCTGCAGCGGATCGGCCGCTCCGGCCACACCCTCGACGCTGTCTCCGTCGGGCGGATCTTCCCGAAGTTCCGCGGCGACCTGGTCGAGTGCGCCGTCGTCGCGAAGCGGATGCGCGACGGCGACATCGAGGAGACGATCATCCCCCGCAACCCGCTCGACGTCCTCGCCCAGCACCTGGTCTCGATGTGCGCGGACGAGGAGTGGGAGGTCGCGGAGGTCGAGCGAGTCGTGACGGCGACCGAGTCGTTCTCGGACCTGGGTCGCGAGCAGCTGGAGAACGTCCTGGACATGCTCGACGGCCGCTACCCGTCCGACCGGTTCGCCGAGTTGCGCCCGCGCCTCGTCTGGGACCGCACGGCGGGCACCATCCGCGGCCGCAGGGGCGCCCGCCAGCTCGCGGTCACGAACGCCGGGACCATTCCGGACCGCGGCCTCTACGGGGTGCACCTGCCGGACGGCCGGCGCGTCGGCGAGCTCGACGAGGAGATGGTCTACGAGGCCCGGCCGAACCAGACCTTCCTCCTCGGCGCGACCACCTGGCGGATCGAGGAGATCACGCGCGACCGGGTCATCGTCACGCCCGCGCCGGGCACCCCGGGGGCAGTCCCGTTCTGGAAGGGGGATGGCATCGGGCGACCGGCGGAGCTCGGCAGGGCGATCGGCGCCTTCGCGCGCGAGGCGGTCTCGATGACGCCGAAGAAGCTTGCGAAGGACTACGACCTGGACCGCCGCGCAGCGGAGAACCTCGTGGCGTACCTGCGCGAGCAGCAGGCGGCCACCAGGGTCGTGCCCTCGGACGAGACGATCGTCGTCGAGCGGTTTCGGGACGAGATCGGCGACTGGCGACTGTGCATCCTCTCGCCGTTCGGCGGGCGCGTCCATGCGGCCTGGGGACTGGCGCTGGCCCGCCGCATCCGCGAGGAGAGCGACCTCGAGGCCGACGCGATCTGGTCCGACGACGGCATCGTCGTCCACCTCCCCGACGCGGACACCCCGCCGCCCGGGGACATGGTCCTGATCGAGCCCGACGAGGTCGAGGACCTGGTGGTCGCCGAGCTTGGCGGATCGGCGCTCTTCGGAGCCCGCTTCCGAGAGAACGCCGCCCGCTCGCTCCTGATCCCGCGCGCCTACCCGGGCAAGCGCACCCCGCTCTGGCAGCAGCGGCTGAAGTCGCAGAGCCTGCTCGAGGTGGCCAAGGACTTCCCGCGGTTCCCCGTGATCCTCGAGACCTACCGTGAGTGCCTGCGAGACGTCCTCGACGTGCCGGCGCTGGAGGGCCTCCTTCGCGACCTGCAGACGCGGCGCATCTCGCTCGTGGAGGTGGAGACGCCGACCGCGTCCCCGTTCGCCTCGTCGCTGCTCTTCGACTACGTCGCCACCTACATGTACGAGGGCGACACGCCGAACGCCGAACGGCGCGCCGCCGCGCTCGCGCTCGACCGTGACCTCCTGCGGGAGCTCCTCGGCCAGGAGGAGCTCCGCGAGCTGATCGACCCGGAGGCGCTGGAGGACGTTGAGGACTCACTCCAGCACCGCAAGCCGGAGGCGAAGGCCCCCGATCGCGACGGCCTCCAGCAGATCCTGCGACGCCTGGGAGACCTGACCGCCGAGGAGTGCGAGGAGCGGGTTGCCGAGGGCTACTCGGCGCTCTCGATGCTGACCAAGCTCGAGTCCGAGCGCCGCGCAGTGAGGGTGCGGGTCGCCGGCGAGGAGCGCTGGATCGCGGCCGAGGACGCCGGCATGTACCGCGACGCGCTCGGCGTGCCGCCGCCCGCCGGCCTGCCGGAGAGCTACCTCGCCGACGTCCCCGACTCGATGGTCCTGCTGCTCCGCCGCTACGCGCGCACGCACGGGCCGTTCCCGACGGCGCGTCCGGCCGCGCGCTACGGCGTCGACCCCGCCGCGGCTCTCCGCGAGCTGGAACGTGCCGGCGAGCTGGTCCGCGGCGAGCTCCTGCCCGGAGGGTCGGAGCGCGAGTGGTGCGACTCGGAGGTCCTTCGCCGGGTGCGCCGGGCGAGCCTGGCCCACCTGCGCAAGGAGGCCGAGGCCGTCGACCAGGTGGAGCTCGCGCGCTTCCTGCCCCAGTGGCAGAACGTGGACGCGCACCGTCCGGCCGGCGCGGGGCCGGATCGCCTGCGCGAGGCACTGGTCGCGCTGCAGGGCGTGACGCTGACCCCGGAGGTCTGGGAGCGCGATGTGCTGCCACGGCGCATCGGCGCCTACAGCCCGACCTGGCTGGACCAGCTCTCGACCGCGGGTGAGCTCGTCTGGATCGGCGCCGGCGCCCTGGGCGCGACCGGCCGCGTCGCCATCTACTTCCGCGAGGACGTGCGAATCGCCGGGCCGCCGCCGGCGAACGCCAAGCTGGAAAGCCCACAGGGGGACGCCCACGACGCGATCCGGGAACGCCTCGCCGCCGGCGCCTGCTTCTGGATCGACCTCGCGACCGAGATCGAGCTTTCGAACGAGGAGCTCCATGCGGCGCTTTGGGACCTGGCCTGGGCCGGGGAGGCCACGAACGACGCCTGGGCGCCGCTCCGCGCGCGGCGCCTCTCGGCCGTCCGCAGTCAGGCGCGCGCCGGGCGGCGCTTCGCCACGCGGCGTTCGGGGACGGGACAGGCGGTCCAGGGCCGCTGGTCGCTCACCGGCCCGCTCTTCGCCGACGCGCCCTCGGTGGGACCGCGCCTGCGGGCGCAGGCGGAGCTGATGCTCGAGCGCTTCGGGGTGGTGACCCGCGAGACGGTCCTGGCGGAGGGAGTCCCCGGTGGCTTCTCGAGCCTCTACGGGGAGCTCTCCAACCTCGAGGTCCTGGGAACGGCGCGGCGGGGGTACTTCGTCGAGGGCCTCGGCGGCGCCCAGTTTGCGCTGTCCGGCGCGATCGAGCGGATGCGCACCCTGCCGCCTGCGCCCGAGGAGTACCTGGTGCTGGCGGCCACCGATCCCGCCAACCCCTACGGCGCCTCGCTCTCATGGCCGAAGCTCCCGGGCAATCGCCGCCCCAGCCGCACGCCCGGCGCCTACGTCCTGACCCTTGACGGCGCGCCGAAGCTCTACGTGGAGCGCGGCGGGCGCGGAATTCTGAGGCTCGCGGAGCTCGAGGGAGAGGCACTCGCTGCGGCGATCGCCGAACTCGTTGGCGCAACTCAGGCCGGGACGCTCCCGAGGCTTTCGGTGGAGCGCCTCGACGGCGAGGCGGTCATCGGCTCGGACATGGAGCTCGTCCTCCTCGACGCGGGATTCAGCCGCCAGCCGCGCCGGCTTGTGGCATCTGGCTGATCTCCTCGACGAACGCGATGAATGCTGCGGCGGGAGGGGGCTGGTGGCGCTCGCGGCGCCAGACGAATGCGACGGAGCGCTCGAGCACCGGCGTCAGCGGACGCCAGACGAGACCCGGCCCGCCCCAGGCGGCGACGGTCTCCGGGATCACCGCGATGCCCAGGCCGCGGCTGACGACCGCGCGCATCATCGAGAGGTCGTTCGTCTCGAACGCGAACTCCGGCGAGACGCCGGCATCCGCGAACGCGCGGTTGACCAGGCTGCGTACCGCGGCGCCGGGCCGAAACGAGACGAACGGGCGCCCGTCGAGCTCCGCGAGGCCGATTCGCTTTCGCTTCGCGAGGGGATCCCCAGGCTCCATCCACAGCACGAGGCGCTCGCTGCCGAGCCTTCGCCAAGCCAGGGACTCCGGGATCTCAGGCGGCTCGAGCATCGCGATCGCGGCGTCGATCTCGTCACCCCGCAGGCGCTCGACCATGTCCGAGGCTGTGCCCTCGCGAAGCTGGACCTCGACGCCCGGGTGGAGGGTCTTGAAGCGCAGCAGCAGGGCTGGCAGGTCGATCCCTCCCGCCGGGAGCATCCCGCCGACGACCAGGCGCCCCCGGGTGAGCCCCCGGACCTCGTCGACCTCGCTGGCGAGCGCATCAGCCTCGGAGAGGATCCGGGTCGCGCGCGTGAGCACCGCCTGCCCG